>JASLMQ010000498.1 GCA_030746455.1 Candidatus Latescibacterota bacterium | reverse complement strand
TGTCCCGCTCCCCCGCCCGGATGAGGACCTCGTCGTCGTCCGCCGCCGCCTGAACGGTCGAACACACAGCGAGAAGAAAGGCGAAGAACAGAGTCCCCGCCCTGAGCACATGCACCTCAGAATTCCCCCAGGAGATCGGCGAGCTCATCACCCTTGCCGACGATGATGCTGATGTCCCATTCGAACTTCCCCTTGGCGGGTACCACACCGCAAGCCTTGAGGCCCTCCGCGACGTCCAGTCGGTCCACCTGTGAGGTCGACGGCTCCAGGGCCACGTGGTGAAGGTTGTTCCAGCCTCCCTCGTTGACCCAGAGGCCCAGATAGGGGAGCTTCTTGGCCGGGAAGAGGAATCCGATGAACTCCCCGTTCGGATAGACGAGCGCACACCGGCCCTGCTCCAGCGGCGTTGTGAAGAGCTTCTCGGCCTCCTTGTTGCGGCTCGACCGAATGGCGCTCCGGTCGTAGCTCTTGTCAAGCGTGACGTCGGTGACCTCGGGCCACGTGTGACGCATCATCGGGGGGCCCAGACGGTCTTCCGTGCTGGAATAGGTCACCAGGTCGGTTCCCGGCGGCAGGAGGATACGGCTTCGGGTCTCAGCGCGGAAGAGCGGATGGAAGGCATAGAGGAAAGGGAAATCGTAAGGAGATTCGTTGAGGATGGAGTATGAAAGCCGTATATAGGGCTTCTCCTTCCGAGCAAGCATCTCGAATCCGATCTGTCGCTCGAACAGGTACGGAAAGCGGACGCCACGCACCGACATGTGCAGCCGCCCGTGGTCGAGACGGTGCTCCCACGGCAGTGTCCACAGCTCACCGTGTTCCGGGACCGGCACGCCCCCCCACGGGAAGGTCGGATGCGGGCAGGCACCCACCGATGGGAAGCACTCGTCGGCGCCGTCGCGCTCGTAGTCTTCGAAGGAACCGGCATAGGCCCGAGGCCGATACGCGACGTTGGTCCGGGAGATGAATTCCCGCTTGGTCTTCTTGTTCACAAGCGAGACGATCTTGCCCCCGAGCTGTGGAGCAACCGTCAGGGAGAAAGGGCCGCTGTCCAGCCTGAGCCCCTCGATCTCCGGCTCCAACTTGATCTCCTTCATCGTCACCTTTTCCATACCGGCCTATCCTTTCCCATCGTGAGTGAACCGTCACCCGACCTCTTCCGCATCTACGGGCGACGTTCTGGAATCCTTCCGCGCACAGCCTCGCCACACCGGTCGATGGTGCGGCCATCCAGGTACTCGATCTCCTCGCCATCGGGTCGATACTGGACGTACTGGAGGAGCCTGCGAAGAACGCTCGTGTTCCGCTTCTGGCTCTCGGGAATCACCCAGACCCCCGTTCGGGGATCCCTCCTCGGCTGGACCTGGTCTGGTGCCCTCTCGTAAGTGATATCCAGCGACCCCCGTGAGGTCCGGATCACTGGGATCGTCCATTCGCCCTTCGGGTCTTCCACTGAGGTTTCGTAGATCGCAATCTTGTAAGGGCTTACATTCCCGTGCTCGTCGTACCCGCTCGGGTGGAGGGGCTCCTCCTCGATCATCTTCCCCCGGCCCGCGTAGAGCGCCTCGGTGCTCAACGCCGATACCTCCGCCTCGTGGATCAGGTCATTGCTGGCGCAATCGAAGACCGCGAGTCTGATCCGGAGGCGCATGCCCTCGAATGGGGCCCACCACGAACGCCCTTCGTCATCGACCACCTTGTGGGTCCGCTCGATGCTGTAGTGGACGGAGCAGGCCGCATCGAGCCCTTCCGACTGCGCCACAATGTCTTTCAGCCGGAGGTCCATCCAGGAACCGCGGTTCAGGCACCGGACCTCATACCCACGGGATTCAAATGCGTCGCGCAGGGCCTCGTAAAGGTGCATCTCGTGGAAGTCCGCAAGCCTGTGAGCGCTGTAGGTGAACTCGCGCGCCTGCGTCAGGAGCTTCCGAGCCTGCATCGGGGAGCCGCCGTAGCGGAATCCCGGATCCGGGCGCTCCTCCGTGCCCACAAGGAGCAGCCCGATACGCTTCGGGGCGTACCGGCCGTATGCGGTCTGTAGAGAGACCGCGCCTGAGGCCCACTCTTCGGACTCCATGGTCTGCGACGCAGCCGATCCCATCCAGACGTGCAGGCATCCGACGACGATCACGGCTGCCAGAACGAACCTGACCAGCACGCGTGTCCCGTCCCGTCGGGGGTTTGTCCCTCCGCTCATTGCGCTCCCTTCAGATGGTTGAGCATATCCAATGTCGTTTGCTTGACGAGCCCTTCGCATTCCGATGTGATCATCAGGGTACCGTAATACCGGTACGCCATCGTGACCTCGTAGCCCCCGATCTCAAAGGCGGAGGCGGTGGGCACGTAGCCGATGCACCCGTTGCTGTAGGCCAACGTAAGCGTCTTGACGAACGGCGACTCGCGGTCCATGGTCAGCTGGTAATCCACGAACATCTCGCCCGGATAGGCCACCAGGGCCATCTCGCCGATCCGCATCACCTGGATCTCGAAGGGCTGGCTCTGCGGCTTGCCCTCCTGAGCGGCCCGCAGGTAGTCCCTGGCCCAGTCGATCTGTCCACGGTACTGCCTGAGCAGGTAGGGCGTCACGTCCTCGTCATGCTCCGCCCGCTCACAGCGTTCCTGCTCACCGCGCAACGCCTCCTCGGCCTCACCAACGGTGGGAATGCGCAGCGGCAACTGGATCGTTCTGCTCTCGGAGGCCAGCTGGGTCCCCTCGAGCGGCTCGGCCGACAGGGCTGCGCTCACGGCTGCGGCGCCAAGGAGGCCTCCCAGCCGCTCGGTCATCTCGAAGGTCCCGTCCTGCGGCGAGCAGTTGATGTCTCCGCAGCACCCCTGGCCGAACATGGCCACCGCGCCATCGAGGTTGTGGGCGATGAAACGTGCCGCGGCGCCCGGCAGCTCGGCGCTGAACTCCAGCCCCCGCAGATTCACCGGGTGCGAGGCGGTGGTGTAAAGCAAGCCGATGGGTGAGCCGTTGGACCGGTCGAGTCTAAGCACGTCCACCCAGGGGGCCTCGGGCCCGCCCGGGTTGTGGCCCAGGACCGTCTTGCCCTGCCGCATCTCGCGCCGGTTGTAGCCGATCCGGACCGGCGCCCGGCCGGCCGAGAGCGATACGGAGTCCAGGCCGTCGGCCGCCATCTTCACCGCTCCGGCAACCTTCCTGCAGAGAACATCCTCGTAGGCCGGGTCCCGGTCTCCCATGCTGCGGAACGACATCACCGTGGGCCCCGAATGGGAGTGGGAGCCGCACAGCATCACGCACGGTCCCGGAATGCCGTTCTGTTCGGACACATCGTCCCGGATACGCTGGACCAGGTCAGGGGAGAAG
>JASLMQ010000497.1 GCA_030746455.1 Candidatus Latescibacterota bacterium | reverse complement strand
CCTCCGGGCAGGGACAGCGGCTTTCGCAGGTCAACTTCACCCAGGGCGTCACAAGCAAGCAGCTCTCCCTGACGGCCTTCCTGCCCGACCGTGCCGACGACCAGGTGGCAATCGACAAGACGATCGAGTTCTACGCCCTGGTGCTGCCCCAGCCCGTCTGGCGGGAGCTCCAGCCGCTGGATGGTAGGATGTTCACGCCCGAGGAGGTCGAGAAGCTGAATGCGGGCAAGGTCAAACTCGAGCTGATCCCCCGCGGCGTCGGCCGGATCGAGGTCCGCGCGCTCACGCTCTACTACGAGATCAAGACGGACGAGAGCGTCGAAATGGCGATCACCGTTCACAACGACGGCACCCGGCGGCTCGACAACATCCGGATCCGAACCAACGTGCCGCCCAACTGGCGAGCGACGGTCGAGCCCGACGTGATTCCGCTGATGCCCGGCGAAACACACACGGTCAAGCTCCTGTTCCTGCCTCCGGATGGGGTCGGAGTAGGCGACTACGAAGTGCAGATACAGACCCAGGCGCTGGCGGACAACCGTCCCGTGGAGACGCAGGACAAGATGGTGCGGATCCACGTGAGCGCGCGGACGAATCTGCTTCTGAGCGCCTTCCTTGTCCTGAGCGTGATCGGCATGGTCATCGGGATCGTCTGGTACGGCGTGAAGCTGACCCGACGCTGACCCCGCGAGCGATCCGCGCGTCCGTCGACCGGTTTCGGGTCCCCTCTCTGGTCTGGGAGGGGACCCGTATCCATGCCGGCCGTGTTTCGGCTTCGCGGTTGACACCCCAATCGATCGACGCTATCTTTGGCCCTGCCGTTGCCTCATTTCGAGGCCGGGACAGGGCACCCGCACTCTACAGGGGCGGAGGGACGAGAACATGACGATCGATGTGAGAGACAACCGTCCGATGACGGACCGGCAGGATATGGTGCTCACCGTGGGCCAGGGCGAGGGCATGCTGCAGGGAGCGGACGACAAGGTCCTTCAGGCCGCCGCGGACTACCTGGACCGTCTCGGGGGGGGAGTACTGCACATCCTGCCTGGCACCTACACCATGCGGAATGCGCTCTATCTCCACCCCAACCTGACCATTCGAGGGTCGGGTGAAGCCACCGTCCTGAAGAAGGGCGCGGGGTTCAAGACGCAGCTGATCCGGGATTCGGACTGGTATGAGGCACGAGTACAGGTTGAGGATGCCAGCGGATTCTCGGTGGGGGATGGCGTGATGCTCCGGTCCCAGAAGGAAGGGGGGCGGCTGGAGGTGGTCAAGGATACCGTTACGACGATAGAGGGTGACATCGTCTCATTGAGCCGGCGGATGATGAAGAACAAGTGGCTGGACGAGGATGCCACGATCGCCACGGTCCACCCCATCCTGACCGCCGATGAGCGCGTGGACGACGTGACGATCGAGGACCTGGTCCTGGATGGGAACAAGGACGAGAACGAGGAGATCAACGGCAACTATTCGGGGGCGACCTTCCTGCAGCACTGCCACCGCTACGCCTTCCGGAATGTCACGGCGCGGAACTACAACGGGGACGGATTCAGCTTCCAGATCTGTGACGATTTCGTATTCGAGTCCTGCCAGTCGATCGACAACGCGAACCTCGGACTCCACCCCGGCAGCGGGTCCCAGCGACCGGTGTTCAGGGATTGCGTGGCCCGGGGCAACAGCCAGGGCATCTTCTTCTGCTGGGGGGTGTCGGACGGGCTGGCGGAGAACTGCACGTGCTCGGGCAACCGGGACTTCGGCATCTCCATCGGCCACCGCGACACGGACAATCGGATCGTCAACTGCACGATCGAGGCGAACGAGAAGGTCGGTGTGCTGTTCCGCGAGGGGAAGACGGGCTTTCGGGATCCCCACCGTAACATATTGAAAAAAAATACGATACGGGACAATGGGTCTGCAGATGAAGGTGTGGGCGTCGATGTCCGGGGCGAGACCCACGACGTGGTGATCAGCGATTGCGCGATCGAGGATTCGGGACAGGGCAGGCAGAAGATCGGCGTCCGTATCGGCCCCAGGGCCCGCGGGACCCAGCTGGTGGGGAATCGGTTCAAGGGGCTCGAGAAGGACGTGGAGGAGCTCGCTGGGGATTGAGCCGCGGACAATGTCCATTGGCGCCGATCCGCACAGACCCCGGAACTACGAAACTCGCGAAATGCGCGAACACGGCAGAAGCACTACCACAGAGACCACCGAGAGAACCTGTTGAAGATGTGGGACGAGCCCTGTTAGGACGGTAGTCAGCCCGGGGCTTCAGCCCCGGAATCTCTCGATAGCAGTCGATAGAATGGGGGATGACATGCCAGAGGATCAGACGGAGGAGCAGCTGAAAGAGAAGGCCGTGTGCTACCTGAAGGAGCAATGGGGAGAGGACACGGTGTCGATGGACGTTCGCAGCAACGATGTCGACGATGGTGAGGGCGTGCTGCACGTGGACTGTACCGTGAGC
>JASLMQ010000496.1 GCA_030746455.1 Candidatus Latescibacterota bacterium | reverse complement strand
ACGCCCCTCGAACTCGTAGCGCAGCATCTCCGTGAAACGCAGCGCCGTCACGGCCGCCCCCATCGCCTTCCCGGACACGTCCGCCACCACCAGGGCAAGGCGCCTTCTGTCCTCGTCCAGCCATCGGTAGGTGAAGTGATCCCCGCCCACCTTGTTCGCCGGGATGCAGACGCCGTCCAGCGAATAGCCGGGAACGTCGGGGCTCTCCTTCGGGAGCAGACCCATCTGCATGTCGTGTGCGGTCTGGAGCTCGTCGCGCATCTCCTCAAACTCCCGATCACGCCTCTCCTCGTGGGCCGCCTCGATCTCGAGGGTCTGCCGGTATGCAGAGGCGAACAGGCCGAGCGCCAGGGGCAGGGCCAGCGCGACGCCGACCGGGAGGAGTTCGAGGGCGTACGAGGTCGCCGTGGATACTCCCAGGCTGATCAGGAACGCGGCGAAGATGATCAGCGCCAAATGGGTCAGGAAACCGTATCGCTTCACGGCCTTCCGACTGGCAACGAAGGCCTCGTCGAGGGAAGCGCCCCGATCGGCGGCCAGGAGATGCACGTAGGAACATCGCACGCCGAAGAGCACGCCTGGCACGACGAGTAATACCAGCCCGATCACGGTCACCAGCAGGATGACCCAGGTGATGGCGAAGAACCTGAGGAACTTCCGCGCATAGGCGAACAGGTCGCCGACGCGCGGCGGATCTCCCCGCATGGCCTTCAGCATCATCCCGAGCAGCCCGGCGTAGAGGCTACCGGCCAGCAGGGAGGCCGTGAACACGCTGAGCGCCATGGCCAGAATCGAGGCCAGGAACAGCACCGGGAGGTGACGCACCCACGCACGCAGGCTGTCCTTGATGCAGCGCCCGATCTCGAGAGAAGGCGGAATGCTCGCTTGCATCGACGTCATCCTATTGATCGTACATCAGGTCAGCGACGGTCCCCGGCCGGAGCCCGGAGTCTTCACACCCGGGGCCAACCCTCACGGTGGTGAACTCGTCAAGCCGTGCCGAGGTTCTTCACTCGCTCCGGTAGGCCAGCAGCACGATCCCCATCTCCTCCTCGGCCTGCTGCAGCTGCTTCAGCTGCTCCTCCGACAGATCGGCCAGGGAGAACTCCCGTTCCAGGGCCACCAGGAAGGTTCCCAGGTCCCGCTCCAGATCCTGGACCTTCTCCAGCCGCTCCCGGTCCAACATCGCAACCCGCATCCGTGGATCCGCCATAGCACGCCTCCGTTTCCATACGACTCCTGAAATCCCTGCATCGTTTCACTCCAACCGCCGCACCATAACCTAAGCCCTCGTTCCGCGCCTGTCAATCACGTCCGTTCCCGTTCCCTCTCATCCAGGGCCGCACCTTCTGGACGTGGTGGCCAGGAAAGCGTTGCCTCCATCCCACCGCCGCCCTATCTTGCACCCGAAGGTCCGCGTCGTCCGAGCCGCGGGCGACATCGCAACGGAGCAGCCAACCAGGTGAGGGAACGCAATGAAATTCGTCTACGCCTTCCGTCGCGAATCGTGCTATCCACACCACGGGCCCGGAACCAATCTGCCGCCTGCGAAGATCCGTGGCGCCTATCTCGGCAAGGTCAGAGAGATGGGCTTCGATGGTCTCGAGGTCGGCGCGAACCTTCCAGACAAGGCCGAAGTCACGGAGGCGAGCGTCGCCGAGCTTCGCAAAGAGCTGGAGGACGCCAGCGTCCCGTGCATGTCCGTCCGTGGCGGGGGGGGCGTGACCAACCCCAGGACCTCGGCGAACAGTCGCGAGGGTCTTAAGCGGGTCATCCGCTTCGCTTCCTGGATCGGCGCCGAGGTCGTGAACGCCACGACCGGCACCGGGCATCGCGACCCCGGTGGGCCAGGTTCCTTCGTCGGGGAGCCCGCTTCGCAGGGATCCAGCCGGCTGGCGTCGGGGGAGGACTACGAGCGTACCGCGGAGGCCTATGCGGAAGCCGCCGATCTCGCCGCCGAGCACGACATCCACATCTCCATCGAGGTGCACCAGCACTCGATCAGCGACAACAGCTGGTCCGTCTGTCACCTGCTCGACCTGATCGACAGGCCCAACGTGTGGGCGAATCCCGACCTGGGCAACATCTACTGGTGCTACAACGAGCCCGAGGAATCGTGTGAAGAGGCCATCGTCGCGCTGGCCCCGCGGACGAAGTACTGGCACTGCAAGAATCTCACGCGGGTGCTGCACCGGGGCGGCGAGCACGCCATCTTCCTGCAGGCTCCTCTGCCCGAGGGCGACATCGACTACCGCTTTGCACTCAGTGCGCTGCTCGAGGCCGGGTTCGACGGCTACGTCGCGATAGAGGGCCTGCGGCTGGGCGATCAGTACTATGGTGATCAGAAAAGCGTCGCGTACATGCGCGGCCTGCTGGCAGAGCTGACCCAGGACGGCTAAGGAGGGAGCGCATGAAGATCGTACTGGTCCAACCGATGGATGACGACCTCGTCGCCCGCGTGAAGGGGATCGCCCCTTCGGCGGAGGTGGTGGTGACGGAACGCGACGAGGCCGAATCGGCCGTGCCCGATGCGGAAGTGCTCTACGGACTCTTCAAGAGCGAGATCGTGGGCGCTGCACCCGGCCTGAAGTGGATTCAATCGACCGGCGCCGGCGTGGACAGCAGCCTCCTCGCCGCGCTCGCCGATCGAGACATCCTGCTCACGAATGCCAGCGGCATCCACGGCATCCAGGTCGCCGAGCACGCCTGGGCGCTCACATCCGCGCTCTTCCGCGGGCTGAATGTCTTCTTCCGCAACCAGCTCGAGCACAAATGGCAACGGGCGCCGCTCGTCGATCTCCACGGCGCGACGGTTGGTATCGTCGGATTGGGCGGCATCGGCCGCCGCTACGCCGAGCGCGCCCGGGGCTTCCAGATGCGGATCCTCGCAGCCGACATCCAGGTCGGCGAAAAGCCCGACTGCGTCGACGCGCTCTGGGGAATCGACCGCCTCGATGGGCTCCTCGAGGAAGCGGACGTCGTCTTCATCGCCTGTCCCCACACCCCGGAAACGGACAAGCTCATAGACGCCCGGGCGCTGAGCCTGATGAAGCGCACCGCCTTCCTGGTCAACACGGCTCGGGGCAGCATCGTGGACCAGGCCGCCCTCATCCAGGCCCTCGAGGATGGTGAGATCGCCGGCGCGGGCCTCGACGTCTTCGAGCAGGAGCCACTGCCCAAGGACAGTCCGCTGTGGGACATGGAGAACGTCATCATCACCACGCACGCCGGCGGAAGCTCGTCCTACCGGCAGCGGAGGCTGGCCGACTTCTTCTGTGAGAACCTCGAGCGCTATGTGGCGGGCAAGCCGCTGCTCAACGAGGTGGACAGGTCGATCGGGTATCCGAGGCTGGACAAGAGGGCGTAGCACGAACGCTGGAAGGTACTCGAGGCGGTACGGGGGAATGGGGTTCGGGGGAACACCTGAACGCCGTACTCCGGGTGAGTACGGTGCCGACCCGGAGCCGCAGGTGCCACGCAGATAGCCCGCGAGGAAGGGCAGCGGAAGGTGGCCCTCAGGAACCAGGGGAGAACCATCGTAGGGGCACGGCGCCCATACGGTCATTCTGAGGAGATAAGGGCCTCGATCGCCTCCAGAACCTGGCCGATATCCAGAGGTTTCGAGAACGTACGGTTGGCCCCCGGCACCCGCTCCACTGCGGGGAAGTCGTAGGCCCCGGCCGACATCGCGATGATCTTCGCGGACGGGTGTGAGGCCCGGATCTCCTCTATGGTCTCCGGCCCGTCTTTGACGGGCATGATCAGGTCGATCATGGCGACATCGGGCGGTTCCGCATTGTACAGGTCGACAGCTTCCTGCCCGTCCTTCGCCTCCCGCACCTCGTGGCCCGCAGCTTCCAGTTTCGCCCGCAGGATCTTCCTGGATACCGTCTCGTCATCGACAACCAGTATTCGCGCACCCATGCCTCAATTCCTTCCCGCTCTGGTCATTCGCAACTCAGGGAACTCCCGGAGGCCGCACCAAGAAACTCACCCCGGATCAAGTCCGGGGCCGGCTCCAGGCACGAAAGATAGACAGGGCTCGAAATCCTCAGCCTTCAGGTAGATCCGAGTACGGCTCCACCACCGGGCTCGGAGGCCAGCCCGCGATCCCTTCTTACCCTTCTCCCTCGGCCTCGCTTGTGATACGTCCTCCTCATCGAGCAGGGACTCCGCTGCTTGCACACCCTATACCCGGTCTACTTCCTTTCGTGCTTTTTGTGTCTTTCGTGGTGACCGATTCTGGGTTCGGTCTCCTCATCCCCGGCATCTCGTGCACGGCGCCCGCTGCTTGCACGCTCCCCCATCAGTGTCTATCCGTGTCAATCTGTGGTTGCTTCTGCGCCTTTGACCTCATGCCCCCCGAATTGATTGCGCATCGCGGCCAGCAATCGGTCGGCGTAGGACTCGGTGTCCCGAGAGCGCAGCCGCTGGATCAACGATAGCGTGATCACGGAGGCGGGCACATCCAGATCCACCGCCTCTGCCACGGTCCATCTCCCTTCTCCCGAGTCGGACACGTACGGCGCGATGTCGGAAAGCTCGGCGTCTTCTTCCAGCGCCGCCGCGATCAGGTCCAGCAGCCAGGACCGGACCACGCTGCCGTGGCGCCAGATTTCCGCGACCTGGTGAAGGTCGAGTCCGAGATCCTCCTTGTGCTTGAGCAGCGAGAAGCCTTCGGCGAAGGCCTGCATCATGCCGTACTCGATCCCGTTGTGCACCATCTTCACGAAATGCCCGGCGCCGCTCGGACCCACGTGACCCCATCCCCTGTCGGACGCCGGCGCCAGGGCCTCGAAGATCGGCCGGAGCCGCGCGACGACGCCCGTCTCACCCCCGACCATCATGCTGTAGCCTTCGTCCAGACCCCAGATGCCGCCGCTGGTGCCCACATCTACGTAGTGCAGGCCCCTCCCGGTCAGCTCATCTCCACGCCGCATCGTGTCCCTGTAGTTGCTGTTGCCTCCGTCTATCACCGTGTCGCCGGCCTTGAGGTGGTCGGCCATGGCCTTCACCGTCTGCTCCGTGGCGTCGCCCGAGGGCACCATCACCCAGGCCACGCGGGGCGGGTCGAGCGCCTCCGCGGCCTCGGACAGGCTCCTCGCACCTGAGGCGCCGTTGGCCTCGGCGGCCGCGATCGCCTCCTCGTTCAGATCGTAAGCCACCACCTGGTGCCCACCACGGATCAGCCGCGTGGCGATGTTCGCTCCCATACGCCCGAGCCCGATCATTGCCAGCTGCATCCGCTCCTCTCCTTCCGGCCTCCCGCTCGGCTGTCCTGTTCACCTTCTCCCTGCTCTCCCACCAGGCCCAGTCCGCCATTTTTGAATCTTCATTTCATGTTTTGCATCTTCCTGCTTCTTCTTCCACCCTCCGAAGCCCCCATTCCACTTCGCTCCCCAGATCCACCCGCAGCACGCGTCGCCCGGCGTCAAGCAGCGCCTGCCGGTCTCCCAGCGCCTGGGCCGCCTTGAGGACCCCGAACGTCGCGGACGACTCCGGTCTGCCCGCCTCGTCCGGAATCGCCGCGTCCTCCGCGTCAGCCGCCGTAATCTGGATGAACAGACCCTTGCCGGCGTCTCCCTTGTGCAGCTGGCCCGTAGAG
>JASLMQ010000495.1 GCA_030746455.1 Candidatus Latescibacterota bacterium | reverse complement strand
CAGCGATCCGACCAACCCGAACCTCCACCCGCTGCACAACCAGCTGCTCTACATCATCGGCGGCAGCATGCAGGCCGATCTGATCCAGGCCGGGAAGACGGGCGTGCGCAGCGGCTACCAGTACTCGACCTACGAGAGCGGGATCCCGCGGTATACCGCCGCCAGACACAACATCGTGGGCTTCCTGACGGAGGCGGCGAGCTGCCGGATTGCCACGCCCTTGTTCCTGACAAAGAGCCAGCTCGACACGGACCACAACGAGGTCACGACCAGTAACCCGCAGCCGTGGCTCGGCGGCTGGTGGCACCTTCGGGACATCGTGGAGTACGAGAGAATCGGGTACATGGCCGTCCTGAAGACCGCGGCACGCAACCACGAGCTCTTCCAGCGGGCATCGATCGCGATGGCGAGGGACGCGATCCGCAAGGGCGAGACGGAGCCGCCCTTCGCCTGGCTGGTTCCCGAGGACCAGCACGATGGGGGAACGGCCGCGCGCATGCTGGAGCTGTTCCACCAATCGGGGGTCGAGGTGCACCGGGCGACGTCCCCCTTCGTGGCGGATGATGTGCCCTATCCGGCTGGCACGTACGTGATGTACGCGGCGCAGCCGTTCCGAACCTACATCAAGGACCTCCTCGAAAGACAGGATCCCCCAACCGGCCCCACGCCGAATCGATTCGAGGGATGGACCCTGTCGCTCCAGATGGGCGTCCGGTGCGTGGCCGTGGACGAACGGTTCGAGTGTGATGCGGATAAGCTCGAGGCCATCGCGGGGGGCGGGACGAAGACGGATGTGCCCAGTGGCGAGGAGGGCTGCGTGGTGGCGGCCCGATCGAACGACGACTACCGATTGGCCAACCGGATGCACCGGGAGGGCATCCGGTTCAGTCTCATCCCCTCCGGTGAGGCGTGGGAAGCCGGGACGGGAGATCGGGTGCCGGATGGATCGCTCTACATCCACAAGGGCAGCGGTGCAACCCAGGCTCTGGTGGACGGGATATCCTCGGACCTGCTGAGCTCGCGGGTCTCACATTCCGACGTTGAATCGATCGTGACGGCGGCAACTCCGGCGCGCGTTGGCCTGTACCGTCCGTGGACGGAGAACCTGGACGAGGGTTGGACCCGGTTCGTCCTGGAGCAGCACGAGTTCGGCTACGCCTCCGTGCGGAACGCCGAGGTCCGGGCGGGAGAGCTCGGCGCGAGGTACGACTGCCTGGTGCTGCCGTCGATGTCGACCCGGGAGGCACTGGACGGCCAGCCGCCCGGGTCCACCGAGACCCGGTACGCGGGTGGGATCGGTCGCCGGGGCGTCGCGAGCCTGCAGGACTTCGTGCGCGGCGGGGGTACGCTGGTCTGCATCGACGAGGCGTGCAATCTGCCGATCGACCTGTTCGGCCTCCCGGTGGTCAATGTGCTCCACGGCCTGCCGCAGGACACCTTCTTCTGTCGGGGCTCCAGCCTTCGGATCCACGTCGACACGGCGCATCCCCTCGGGTTCGGCATGCCTGAGTGGGCCTCGGCCTATTTCTACGAGGCCCAGGCGTTCGACCGGGTCGATACGGAGGAAAAGAGGTGCGGTGAGGGCGAAGCGGACCGTGCAGGCGTGGATGTCGTTGCCCGGTACGCCGAGACCGCACTGGTCGAGAGCGGCAGGATCCGGAGCGGCGAGGAGCTGATCGCGGGCAAGGCGGCGGTGATGGACGTGGGCTACGGGAGTGGCCACATCGTCCTGCTCGGCTTCCGAGTCCAGAGGAACGCGCAGACGAACGGGACCTACCGGTTGCTGTTCAACGCGATTCAGAGAAGCACGATAGTGGAGTAGGGAACGCCCGATGCTCGAGGAGGAGAACGGCATGGCGAAGGACCTTCCCAACATACTGTGGATCTGTTCGGACCAGCAGCGATACGACACGATCGGCGCGCTCGGGAACCGGCACGTATCGACGCCCAACCTGGATCGGTTGGTGGGCCAGGGCGTGGCCTTCACACGGGCCTACGCGCAGTGTCCGATCTGCACCCCAAGCCGGGCGAGCTTCCTCACGGGCATGTACCCCAGCGCGCTCCACGTGAACGGCAACGGCAACGAGACTTTCCCGGAGGGACCGACGCTGGTGACCCGGACGCTTGCGGATATGGGGTACGACTGCGGGCTGATCGGCAAGCTCCACCTGGCGGGGGCCTTCGGGAGGATCGAGCCGCGGGTGGACGACGGCTACCGGTACTGGCAGTACAGCCACGCGCCCCGGGATGACTGGGAGCAGGGGCACGACTACGCGGACTGGGTGCGATCCAAGGGCGAGGTGCTGGGGGAGCTCACCAAGGGCCTGGACGGGGTCCCGGCGGAGCTCCACCAGACGACCTGGTGCGCGGAGAAGACGATCGAGTTCATCAGGCAGGAGCGCAGCGGGCCCTGGCTGGCCAGCGTCAACCCGTACGATCCCCACCCGCCGTTCAACCCCCCCAAGTCCTACCGGGACCGATTCGACCCCGAGGCCATGCCGGGCCCCCTGTTCCGGGAGAGCGACCTGGGCCAGCAGCGGCGGCTCGAGGCCGTGGATTTCCAGTCCAAGGTACGCCGGACGGGCGATCTGGACATCAAGAGCCCGATCGTGCCGCGCACGCCGAGCAGCGGTCTGAATGAGGAGCCGGCACCGGGCGACCGGGACGCCAAGACCCTCCAGGCGGCCTACTATGCCATGATCAAGCTGCTCGACGACCAGGTCGGCCGGATTCTCGAGGTCCTGGAGGAGACGGGGCAGCTCGAGCGCACGCTCGTGATCTACACGAGCGACCACGGGGAGACCCTCGGCGACCACGGTCTGATCCAGAAGGGATGCCGGTTCTACGACTGCACGGTCCGGGTGCCGCTGATCCTCTCGTGCCCCGGCCTGCTCAAGTCGGGGATCAGGAGCGACGCGCTGGTGGAGCTGACCGACATCGCCCCGACGCTCCTGGAGCTCGCGGGCGAGCCCGTTCCCGACCGGATGCACGGGCGGTCGCTCCTGCCTATCCTGATGGGAGCGGCGGATCCACATCACCACAGGGCGTTCGTCCGCAGCGAGTACTACGATGCGCTGGACATGCCCGACGGCAGCTTCGCGACGATGTACTTCGACGGCCGGCACAAGCTGGTGGTCTACCACGGACACGGGCTGGGCGAGCTGTACGACCTGGAGAACGACCCCGGGGAGTTTGAGAACCTCTGGGACCGGACTGAAGACCTGGACCTCAAGCTCGAGCTGATGCAACAGAGCTTCGACGCGTCGATGCTGGCGATGGATCGGGGACCGAAGCGTATTGGCCCTATGTAGACGACTGGGGCAGATGATTGTGGCCAGCAGCGTCAGACGTCAGAGGGAAGGGCAAACCGAAGAGCGCGCAGGTGACCACCCCCCGTTCGCAACGGGGGGTGGTCGCAGTTCTTCGCGGGGACGGTTCGGAACTGCGACCGGGGGGATCGATCACCTGGCCAGATGCTACGGTGCCGTAGAAAGGCAAGACTGCGAGATGCCCCTGATGTCTTGTCCCTATACGAAGCCTCAACCGTTGCAGTGCCTACTCTCCCTATCCGCCTCCGGCGGGGCCCCTCCCTCGGGGGGGCTACCGTCCGGTGCTATGTCTTCTAGGCCAGCACTCGGGACATGCTTCCCAATGGGACCGGTAAGAAGGGGGGAAAGAGAAACGCGGCCCTCAGGCGCCGGGCGGCTTTCCTCCCGCGAAGGCCTACTGGTGGATGCACTGTGAGTTGGTCCGCCTTCCC
>JASLMQ010000494.1 GCA_030746455.1 Candidatus Latescibacterota bacterium | reverse complement strand
GCTGGTCCCAGTTGTGGGGCGGGGGCATGTCGTCGATCGAATACATCGACGCAAAGGGCTCGGGGGCGTTCCAGGGCAGATGGGGCGCGATCCAGGAGGCCCAGCAGAAGAAGGGTCGGTGCCGGTTCTCGCACAGGAAATCGACCGTACGGTCGGCCACCCAGGTGCTGCCGTGATGTTCCTCGGGGATCACGGAGACCTGCGGCTGGTGGTAGAGCAGGTTGCGCACGCCATGGACCTGCCGGATGTGACCGTAGCCGACCTCCTTGAGGTACATGAGGTACTCGTCGTCCTCACGGTAGTCCGGGATCTCCTCCATCAGCTGCATGCGCTGGAAGCCGTGGTGGCGACGTGCCGGTCCGAAATGCATCTTCCCGATCGCCTGGGTGAGGTAGCCAGCACTGCCCAGAAGCTGCGGTGCCGTGTAGAGGTTGGGCTCGGGCGAGGGGCGGTTGTTGGAGAACCGTCCGTGGACGGAGCAGTGGTGGCCGGTCATGAGCGAGTAGCGCGCGGCCACGCAGACGGGCACCGGCGTAACGGCGTGGGTGTAGTTCATCCCCTCGCGCGCAAGGCGGTCCAGCGCCGGGGTGCGGATGACGGGATTGCCGGCGCAGCCCATGGCATCGTAGCGCATCTGGTCGACGAAGAGCAGCAGGATGTTGGGTTGGGGCACGTCTGACCTCAATTCGAAGAAAGCTGGACCACGAAGAACAACCAACACTACCAGTCCACGCACCTATATAAGAACACGAAGACCACGAAGAGTGAAGCAGCGGGCTGAGGTCGACTCCTTATCCGATTTCGAGAACGCTTCCGGCGATGTGACGAAGGCCGTCGGCTCCGTAGATGTAGTATAGGGCCAGAACGCGACCATCGGGAAGCACAGTAGCCCAGGGGTACCCGAGGTCGGTTCCAAGCCCGTCGTCGCGGATGACGAACTCGGGCGCGGTGTCGATGTCGGTGCACTCGGGGTCCAGCACGCGGGCGCGGATGCCGAACGGCTCGTGCCTGTAGCCGTAGATGAGGAAGACGCGGCCGTCGGGCAGCTCGACCGGCGTGTAGGGATGCCCGACGATCTCCCGTCTGCGCCACGCCGACCAGGTGTGTCCGTTGTCCGTGGACTCGGCCGTGACCAGGTGGTCGTCGAGGCCGGCCGTTCGGATGAAGCAGATGATGCGTCCGGAGGGCGCGCGATAGAACGCCGGCTCGTCCATGTCGACGTTGCCGTCCGAATCGAACGCGACGACGGATCGGTAGGCCCAGGTTCTTCCCATATCAGACGACGCGTACGCGAACGAGGCGGTCTTCTCCTCCCTGTTTCGGTTCAGATATGTGGGGAGCAGGATCTCGCCGTCGGATTCGGCCGGCCGGCCGCGGATTGCGCCACCGTGGAAGGGACGCTTGCCCGGCACGATGTCGAGGGCGTCGGGTACAGGCGGGAGATAGGCGGGCGAAGTCCAGTGGACGCCATCGTCATCCGTGTGACGAACGAAGCCGCCCCAGAAGAGATAGCAGCTTCCGGTGGAATCGGCCGAGCCGTGGAAGCTGTTGCCGCCGGCCTCGACGACGTCGGCGAAGGCCGGGGGGAAGGGATACCAGGAGAAGGCCCCGAGAAGGATGCGTCCCGTGCTCAGGCGCAGGAGCGACCCGTCCTGATCCGCGGCCTCGGGGTTCATGGGCACCGGACGGGCAGGCCCCATCGGGGTCAGATCGGCAGTCAGCCGGAGAACCGCCTGGTGCGACCGGGCCTCGACGTGTGTCGTGCGGCTCCTGAGGTCCTCGGGAGCATCGTCGCCCAGAAGATAGCGGGGCTCGAGTGCCCGGCGACACGTGAGGAGGACCCCGCCATCGTCCAGTGTCACACACGAGGGGAAGGCGATGTAGTAGAAGGGGTCTTTGTAGACGATGAGATCGGAGAGTTTGGTGATCATGGTGGCCCCAAGGAGAGGACGACGGACCCGCCTTCGCGCCCGGGGCGCTTCGGCGGGCAGGCCACGGACAACAGACGACGGGAAGACCAGCCTTGCGGCCCATTGGCGTCGTCCGTGGTCTGTCGTCAGTGGTCTGGTGGCTGGGAAACGACACACGCAATGTGATCTGGTTCGTTATTCGAATTGCCTTCTGAAGTACTCAATGGCAGCCTGCTCCGGCATGGTGTCGCCGCCGTCGTGGATGAGGTACTCGAACCGATCCGCGTGCCCCAGGGCCTCATACTGGGCGGTGTAGAGGTCCCGATAGTGGGTCGGGCCCTGCGCGTGTGAGTCGGCGTCCTTGCGTCCGTGTCCGGCCAGCATCGGGCGGGGACAGTAGGCCAGGGACAGGATGTGTCGGTCGCAGAGCGCGAGGGTGCCCGGCAGGATGTGGCAGAGGTCAGGCATCCCCTTGAAGTCGTCTATAGACATGCCCGGAGGCACCGTGAGGGTCTTTCGTCCGAAGTCCGCCACAGCGCCGATCCGGTCTGTGAGCAGTGCGGTCTGGACGCTGAGCCACCCGCCGAGCGAGACGCCCGTCGCGCCGATCCGGGTCTCATCGACCCCCAGATGTCCGGCCAGGATCTCGCTCGCAGCCAGGCAGGCCATGAGCTGGTGGGCCCGAACCAGCTCGCCCCTGAGGAGACCAAAGCTCGCCACTTCCTTCTCGTCCACGCCCACCTTCCCGTCTCGCGACAGGTAGCCCGTGTCGATTTTCTCCACCGCGATGGTGATGAACCCGGCCTGCGCCAGTCGGACGGCAACGCCTCTCTGGTAGCTCTCAAGGTCCAGCACGAGGTCGCGCAGTCCGTGCCTGGAGTGGCCGGAGTAGACGCAGATGCCCGGCCTGACGCTTCCCTCGTTGGGCAGGCACACGACCGTGGGGACCACGAGGCCGGATTCCGGGAACTCCACCGCGTGGACCTCCATCTCGATCCCGTGGCAGTGGATGCTCTTCAGCACGCGATCCCTGTACCGTCCGGCGAGCTTGTTGGTCTTGCCCTTCGGATCCCGGACGATCCAGTCTCCCAGCCCGAGCGTCTCCGTGAGCGAGGCGACGACCTCCTTCTGGAAGGCGGCGTAGGCCCGAGCCTTCATGGGGAAGTCCTCATCGGTGTACTTGCAGTCGCTCAGATGGGACGCCACCAGGGATTCTACCGTGGGGCTCAGCTCGGGCTCGAGGATCGGCGCGAGCGGATCGTGGAACCTCTCCTCGGCGTGCGCGGGAGCGACGGACAGGAGGCAAACGGCGGCCAACGCGATAGCAGTGCATATAGCGATCACAACGGGGATCTCCGTGCTGTGGCATGAGGATTGTGGGCAACGGTATAGGCGGTCATGGACGAGGGACCGACGCTCAGGGCTCCCGCGTGAAGATCAGATTTCGCGCGGTGCCGGGGGTCTCGTCGAGCACGTCGGCGTTGTGCAGCACGAATCCCTTATCGAAGAAGATCGTCTTGATCCTTTCAGCGATGTCCTTGAAGATGTAGACCTCGACCAGGGCGCTCTTCAGTCGCGGATCCTCCAGGGTCTGCCTGGCCCCCTCGATGACCTGCTCCTCGATGCCGTCGACGTCGACCTTGATGTGGTTGGGGAACGGCAGGGAAAACCGCCCCGTCAGGTCGTCGATCGAGACGGCCATCACACCCTGCTGGTTTTGAGGCGGGAAGGGCCTCTCGCCCTGTGTGACCGGACGGCCCCACGTGTGTAGGGCCGCTCCCGGGGCGAATGCCTTGCTGTAGAAGATGTCGACCGCGGTTCGGTCGGCGATCGCGAGGCCGTAAGGGATCACGATGCCTACGAGATCGTTGAGGACGATGTTTCTGTTGAGCTTGGCCTGGTTCAGGGCCTCGGGCTCGAACGCCAGCACGGTGGTCCGCTTGCTGAGCCGTTTGGCCGCATACAGGGCATACTGGCCGATGTTCGCGCCCACGTCGTAGATGACGTCGTTGTCCTCGAAGAAGGTGTCGATCCACTCGAGCGTGTCCGGCTCCTTGGTGGTGTAGCTCTGCGTGCGCCAGAGCTCGTGGTTGCGGACGCCTTCCTGTTCCTCGTCGGTGTCGAGGTCGATCAGGATCTGCTGCTCGCCGACCTTACAGGTGACTACCGTACTCACATCAATCTCCTATCGTGATGGCCTAAATGTGGACGACGGACCACAGACGACGGACCACCGGGAAGCTTGCGTAGTCCGAGGTATTCGCGTATCCTTGGGGCCCGGAACGGAGAAGCCAAGATAAGGAAATCCCCCATAATTGCAAGGAGCAGTCGATGTCCAGAACCTACGACGTGTACGGGATCGGAAACGCGCTGGTCGACATCCAGTACCGGGTCGATCCGGCCTACCTGGGGCGCATGGGGATCGAGAAGGGGCTGATGACCCTAGTCGACGAGGAGCGGCAGCAGGCCCTCATCGACAGCCTGCAGGATGCCGACTCGGAACGCTCATCCGGTGGGTCTGCGGCGAATACGATGATCGCGCTGGCCGGCCTCGGAGGGAAGGGCTACTACGCCTGCAAGGTGGGATTGGACGAGTACGGGACCTTCTACCTGGCCGATCTTGAGGTGGCCGGTGTGGACACGAATCCGGGCAACAGGGCCGAGGGTGTGACGGGAAAGTGCATCGTGCTGATCACGCCCGATGCGGACCGGACGATGAATACGTTCCTGGGGATCACGGGCAGCTTCGGGCCCGAGCAGGTGGAGGAGGATGTCATTCGTGAGAGCCAGCACCTGTACATCGAGGGATATCTCCTGACCTCGGAGGTCGGGCACCGATCGGCGCTCGCAGCACAGTCCTACGCGAAGGCGCATGGCACCCGGGTGGCGGTCACGCTCAGCGATCCGTCGGTGGTGGAGGCGTTTCGGGATCGGATCGACGAGCTGGTGGACGGGGGGGTGGATCTGCTGTTCTGCAACGAGGACGAGGCGCAGACCTTCACGGGAACGACGGCGACGGAAGATGCCTGCGCGGGGCTCGCCGCTCGAGTGGGGGGCTTCGCGGTGACGTGCGGGGCGGAGGGTGCGATCGTGGGTAGGGAGGGGGAGACCTGGAAGGCGCCGGGCTTCGCCGTGGGGGCGGTGGACACGAACGGCGCGGGGGACGCGTTCGCCGGCGCGTTCCTGTTCGGCATCACGCATGGCTATGACTTCGCGCAGTCGGCCAAGCTGGCGACCTATACCTCGTCGCGTGTCGTGGCCAAATACGGGCCCCGGCTGGATGTGTCGCTGTCCGGGGAGGTCGAGCGTATCCTGGGGAGTTGAGCAACCACGTTCGTGAAGACCGTGCTCCCGCCCTCCTACGCAGCCAGGGCTGCTTCGGAGGGGCAGGCGGAGACGCAGAGAGCGCAGAGAAAGTCAGAGGCAGAGACGGGAGCCAGGGCATGAGCCCATTGCACAATTTGGAAGTGCACTGACTCCGTCTTCCCGAGTGATCCTGGGCGAGGGCAGTATTCGAGCCCAGGATTGTATCGAGGGGCCAGGAGCAGGGAAGCAGATGGCCAGTCAGAGAGACACTGGCC
>JASLMQ010000493.1 GCA_030746455.1 Candidatus Latescibacterota bacterium | reverse complement strand
CGTGGTCTGGCTGGTGATACGCAGGCAGACCCGGCAACCGATCACCGACCTTCAGAGGGGGATCACCCAGGTTTCGCCCCTGCCCCCAGGCGTGCCCAAGCTCGGCGTGGCCGTGGCTGCGGTGAGCCTGGTCGGCGTGGTTCTACTCCTCCTGCTCTATCCCGTCGGGGAGGATCGCGGGATCCTGGCCGCCTATTTCTCGGCGGGCACTCTGGTACTCGTAGGAGGGCTGGCGGTTGTGGGCCTGCTTGTCCATTCCTCCCGAAAGGTCCTGGGTCTCGGCGAGCCGAGCCTATTCCGTATCGGTGTGCACGGCCTCGGGCGTCGACGTCTTCGCAGCCTCACCATAGCCGGGCTTCTTGCCTGCGGGCTTTTCCTCGTTTTCACGGTCGGAGCGAACCGCAAGAGCGCGACCGTGGGGGCCAGCAAGAGGGATTCGGGAACCGGGGGATTCGCGCTGTACGGTGAGAGCGCGGTGCCGGTGATCCACGATCTGAACCAGTGGGACGTCCGAGAGGACTATGGCTTGGAGGCACAGGGCCTCGGCGGGACCCGGTTCGTGCAGCTCCGGGTAAAGGAAGGGGACGATGCCAGCTGTCTGAACCTGAACCGGGTGTCCAATCCGCAGCTGCTGGGGGTCGATCCGGAGGAGCTGGTCAGGCGCGAGGCGTTCACGTTCGCCAGGACGATCGCTGAGGCCGATCCCGAGAATCCCTGGGGTATCCTGAGTCAGGATTCCGGATCCGTGGTTCCTGCCGTGGCCGACATGACGGTGATTCAGTGGGGTCTGGGCAGAAGCGTCGGCGATACCCTGGTCTACACCGATGAGCAGGGCAGGTCCTTTGGGGTCCGGCTGGTTGCGGGGCTCGCGAACTCGGTGTTCCAGGGCAACCTTATCGTTTCCGAGGATCACCTGATCGAGAAGTACCCCTCTCTGAGCGGCTATCGCCTCTTCCTGATAGACGCACCCATGGATTCCCTCGAGGAGATTTCGCGCGACATATCCTGGGCCCTGCAGGACTGGGGGTTCGAGCTGGTGCCAGCATCCGAGAGGCTGGACCAGTTCAACCAGGTTGAGAACACCTACCTTTCCATTTTCTTTATTCTCGGAGGCTTCGGCGTTCTCCTGGGCAGCATCGGCATCGGGATCATGGTCATGCGAAGCATACAGGAGCGACAGGGCGAGCTGGCGCTGTTGCGTGCCGTGGGATACAGCCGCGGGATGCTTCGCAAGATGATCCGATGGGAATTCATGGTCCTGTTGCTGGCCGGTACGGCCCTGGGTGTGGCCTCCGCCCTCGTGGCGACCTATCCCACGCTGATCGCTCCCGGTGCGGAAATCCCTGCCTCAACGCTCCTGGTGCTCTTCATTCTGGTGTTGGCCAACGGGGGCCTCTGGATCCATCTGGCCGCCGCTCGGGCCTTACGGCGCCCCCTTCTGCCCGCGTTGCGGGAAGAGTGATGAACCCGGATTCTTATCTGCCGGGCCACGATGAGGTGATCCTATGAAGGTCGACCACGAATGGGTTCGACGGGCGCGCATCTTCCTGATGGACAACTATCACCCGCCCTTCTGGCCGGATCTCGCCTTCGATGCGAAGCGGCTTGTCGATGTGGCGCGAAGCTACCACGCCAATGCCATCCGCTTCGGCAGCGCCGGCAAGTGGGCCGCTTTCCCCAACCCGTTCTGGCCAGCGCACCCGCAGTTGGGGGATCGGGACCTGGTCCAGGAGGTGCTGGACGAGGCGCACGCTCACGGCATCCGGGTGGTCACGTATGTGCCCCTCGGTCACATCCTGCCGGATGACAACATCCTCCAGCATCATCCGGAGTGGCTCTATCGGCCGGCTCCCGACACCGAGGCGGGGGGACGCCCGCATCACGGCGGCGGCGCACATCGACCAGTCTGCTTCAACTCCCCGTACCGCCAGGCCATCATCGGATTCGTCAAGCAGCTGGTGACCGACCACGCCATCGACGGGTTCTATACGGACTCGGCGACGCCGTACCACTCGCACCCGACCTCCCGGTCCTGCCTGTGCTACTGCGAGCGTTGCCTCGAGAAGTTCCAGCAGCAATTCGGCCGTCCGATGCCGTACGCCCCGGATCCACACAGCCTGCCCCTCGAGGAGCAGGAGATCCTGGAGCGATGGAGCCTGGAGTACGGGCAGATCGTGGGGGACGTGCTGATCGAACTGGTCGAATGGATTCGCAAGACCCGGGACATCGTGGTGGTGACCCACGGTACCGCCCCGGAGCGGTGGCCGGAGCGACGGGTGATGGATGTCCACGATGGTCTGCTGTACGAGGCGGGAGGCGACTTCATCCACCGGCTGGAGGCCGCGAGCCTCGGTGAGACGTCGGGTCAGGCCATCTGGCAGTACGTCGGCAGTCTCACGCCGTGGTCGCGGGTGCAGTTCTTTACGCGTGAGCTGGTGGAGGAGGGTGTGGCCAGCTTCGCGTGCGGCGGAGCCATCAACGTGGCCTGCGGGGTCAACTTCGTTCTGGACCGGTCCGGAAGGGACCTCCCCGAGCTGCGAGACCTCTTCGCGACGCTCGAGGCGAACGAGCCGCTGTTCGACGGCCTCCATCCCACCCGCTTCTCGGCCGTGCCCCTTGTGCTGCCGGCGCGGGTCTACCACACGCTGGATCAGCTGCGGTTCCGTGTCGAGCCGTTGGAGATTCGCGACCGCCCGCCCGACGAGATCGGTGGCCTGCCCGTGCCCACCCCGTCGCAGAGGCGATGCATCAGGGGTGCCTTCTCCTCGATGACCGCTAACCACCTGCCGGTCCATCTGATCGAGGAGCGACACCTTTCTGATCTGGGGATGCTCAGGCGATTCCCACTGCTGGTCCTGCCGAACATCGGGTACCTGACGCCGGAGGAGATCCGGGCGGTGACGGCATATGTCCAGGGCGGGGGTCGACTCCTGGTGACCTATCGAACAAGCCTCTATGGCCCTCGGTCAGACGATCTCCGCGGCAACTTCGAGATGGCGGACCTGCTGGGCGTCGACCGCGTCGAGTGCGGACCCGAGCGTCTGGAGGACCATCACCGGCATTTCTGCCACTCGGGGCCCTTCGACGTGTACGGCCGGTCGGTGAGCGATGGGTGGCTGATGCAGGCCACGTCGGATGAGATCTGGCCGATCAACCGGTTCGAGCTCGTCGAGCCGCGGCCCGCGACCGACGTGCTGGCGCACGTGGTGTGGGGCGGTCGGGAGGGCGAGCGTCTCTGGCCGGCCGTGACCTGCCGTGAGGTCGGTGACGGTCGGGTCGTGTACCTGGCGGCCCCACTCGAGGAGCTGCATTTCGAGTACCGAATGCCGATGATCCGGGATCTGCTGGGCGGGATTGTGGACTGGCTCTGTCCGGAAGGCCGGCCACTAGAGGTGGTCGGGCCGGAGCAGTTGTTCGCCGTTCCGAACGAGAAGCCCGGCGTGCAGGTGCTCTTCCTGATCAATCACACGGGTGAGCGGGTAGAAGGCCTGCCGCAGCTGTGGCCGCGAATCGGACGCCAGTTCAGCTACGTCCCGGACATCCCGAAGGTGGACATCCGGTGGCGGTGGCTCGGGGGCGACGCGCCTCGAAGGGTGTGGGACGTTTCCACGGGCGCCGATGTGGATGCAACCCTGACCGACGGCTACCTGGACGCGAAGCTCGAGAACATCGGACAGTACGGCATTATCGCCGCGGAGCATTGAGGTGGAGACGATGGGGGCCATCTGGCTGGTCTCGACTAACCTTGATTCGACAGGACCCGGTCACCACGAAAGACACGAAAGACACGAAAGAAGGGCATATCCAGGTGGAGGAAGGCCCGGGCGTTGGCTCACAAAGGGAGGCACGAAGGATCCAGGCCTGGGCCCGAGGCGGAACCTGGGTACCCAGCCGCTTCGCGCCACTCGCACCCCCCGATTTCGTCGGATTTAGGCTAATCGGAGGAGTCATATGTGAGCAGCGACATCGAGATCACCTTCATGTGGCACGGCCGCTCGCGCGCAGACGACGAGAACGTGATCGAAGGGCGGTATGATTCGCCGCTTACCGAGACCGGTCGCGATCAGGCGAGAGCACGGGGAGAGGAACTGAAGACCAGGGGAATGGGCTTCGATGCCATCGTTGCCAGCTCACTGGTGCGCGCGTCAGAGACGGCTGAGATCGTCGGTGAGATCCTTGACGTGGACGTTGAGATCGACGCCGATTGGATGGAGATGGACAACGGTCCGGTGGCTGGCATGTCCCACGAAGAAGCGCTAGAGAAGTACCCGATGCCCGATTTTCATAACCCCTTCGAACCGATGATTGTGAGTGCCAATGCGGGCGAGAGCGTGTGGGCACTCCACTGCCGGGCAGCGCGAGCCCTGGAGAGGGTGATCCGACGCGGCCCGGGGCAATACCTGGTTGTCTCTCACGGTGGCGTACTGAGTGCCGTGCTATGTTGCGTTGTGGGTGCCCAGCCTGCCGTGTGGGGCCAGGGCGTCAGGTTTGCTCTGGGCGATACTGGATTCGTTCGGACGCGGTATACCCCAGGTCAGCATCTGTGGACCATCAGTGAACTGAATCCAGGAGTATGAATCGGCAGACCGGCAGACCAGGGGGGACCGTTCCAGCCCTCGGATGGTTTCTGGTGGCCGCCTGAGCAAGACCGCCGCCAGGCGGCGTCGGGTTTCATACCTGATGGACCACCATGAAAGGAGAACTGGCGTTGGAAACCGACATGAGTCGAGCTGACATGCACGTTGGGGTGCAGGGAATCGGTACATCGAAGCACGAGCTGCAGTTCCTCGCACGCCACGGCGTGAAGCACATGGATGCGAGGGTGGAGGACACGGAGACGGAGACGCTGCTCCGCCACCGCGAAGCGGCGGCGGTCGAGGGTGTCAGCCTGGACATGATCCACATCGGGATACCCAGAAGCATCACCCTGGCGCAAGATCCCGAGCGGGATCGTGACATCGCCGACGTCTGTCGCGCAATCGAGAACGCAGGCGAGGCGGGCCTGCGCGGGGTCAACTACAACTTCTACGTTGGAGGGTTCGCGCGCACCGATCGGACCCCGGGCCGGGGCGGTACGACGTACAGCACTTTCAGGCTCGAGGAATACGACAACGAGAGTATCGGCGAGGCGGGACATGTCAGCCGCGAGGAGGTATTCGAGCGGGCGGGGTACTTCCTGGAGCGGGTGATTCCCGTGGCCGAGGCCAACCGGGTGCAGTTCGCCTGCCACCTGAACGATCCGCCGGCCCCGATTCTTCGGGGAGTCGAGCGTTGGAACTACCCCCTGTTCGAGGGGTTGAAACGCTTCTCCGAACTGGTGGAAAGTCCCTACCACGGCTTCAACTTCTGCTGTGGGACGGCGTCAGAGGGCCTGGAGGACCCTGGGTCCGAGCTCTACGACATCGTCCGGTACTTCGGGGAATGCAAGAAGATCTTCAACATCCACTTCCGCAATATCCGGGGCGGGCTGCACAGCTTCCAGGAGGTGTGGCCCGATGAGGGGGACGTGGATATGATCCGGCTGGCCCGGACCCTCCGTGATGCTGGCTATCCCTACATGATCATGCCTGACCATGTGCCGATCCACCCGGAGGACCGTTCGCCCGAAGGCATGTCAG
>JASLMQ010000492.1 GCA_030746455.1 Candidatus Latescibacterota bacterium | reverse complement strand
GCCGTGAACCCGCCTGCCGAGGCGGGCAGGCTGGCGTAGATGAAGCCCGAGTCCGCGACGATCTTGGCCAGCCCCGTATAGACCAGGAGCATGGATGGCACGAGCAGCACGATGAACTTCGTTTCGGCCCCGAGCTGCCAGAGCCACGCGACGATATAGAGGCAGCTCAGCGCCAGGCCGATGAGGGCGCCGCGATAGGACAGCAGCTCCCTGCTGTCATCCACCGGGGATCGGTCGGGGTGGAGGGCCTTGTCGATTGCGTCGCGCAGGTGGTGCCGCGCGACCCAGATCCCCCACAGCACCAGGGCGATGAAGGCCCCGCTCGTCTGCCACATGAAACGTCCGGCGCCCCAGTAGGGCGTGCTCACGTGGAAGCCGATCCGGTTGAGGAATCCCCCCTCCAGGATGAACAACACGTCTGAGAGCCAGAGGCTGAGAAGGACCTCCAGGCTCGCGAAGTAGGAGAAGCAGATGACCACCGTACTCACGAAGAACCAGAGCGGCGGATACGCACGCGGCAGCCGGATCCATACGCCTCCCGCCGTTGGGAACGTGGGAAAGGTCGGGTAGAACCAGGAGATCATGTTCCACCAGAAGATGAACGTCGTCAGGGCGAATCCGCCCCAGAAGGCCTTTCCTTTCATGAACTCCGGCAACCCCCGCCGTCCCGTTCCCACGCCAGTGGTCATTTCTACGACGGGGATCATCGCAGGGTACACAAGCCGTTCGTTGGCCGACCACTGCCGGTGAATGAGGATGGAGACGCAGGCGCAGGCCATCGCCACGGCCAGCGCCAGGATGAACCACCACAGCAGGGGCCCGGCCCACACACTCCAGGGCACCGACACGCCCGAGGGCAGGCCCTCGTAGAACCAGGTCATGGCCCCGGTATCGTTGCTTGGAACCATCCACTCCGGCAGGTACGGGTGGAGGTACTCGGACCAACGGTTCTCGGGACTGGCGAAGTAGTGCGGGGCAACGATCAGGCTGACGATGTATCCGCTGACACCGTATGTCGGACCGAGGGCACTGATGAAGCCCATGCCGAAAATGGTGATCCACTCGGTCGAGGAGAATGCGAAGCAGCGGCCGAACCAGCGCGCGAGCAGAGCGCAGACCAGGATCGACAACAGGAAAAGGATGAGGCCCGCCATCGGCACGTGGCTGTACGCCATGAACGAGCCATGGGGCACATAGAGCACGGTGTTGGCCAGCAGGTTGACTGCGATCGACAGGCAGGCCCCGAAAGCGATCGAGCGGATCGACACGCCCCGTCCCTCTGTGGGATCGGTGCGCGAAGCGTCCGTCGCATCGGTAGTTTCATGCCCCATTGCACCGTCCCCTACTTCGCCACACCCAGATCGATGTTCCTGAGCCTGAACGCCTTACCGGGCGACATGCACCGGAAGCCGATGTAGCCCTCCGTGAGGGGGCTTTCGTAATGATCCACCACCTCGAAGACCAGGACGTCGTTCACGCTGTACTCGATGTAGGGCGGCAGGCAGCGGATCCTGTGTGTGAACCACCGGTTGAGCCCGGCCTCCGGCTCGCGAGCGCTGCACAGCGTGGACACGCGGTTCCACTCCAGCCAGGTGGGCGAGTTCCACATCTTGGCCGCCGGGTTCGTCTTCTTGATCTCTTCAACTTCCTCGCGGACCTTCGCGAGGTGGTCCGGAGACCAGCCGTAGTACCCCAGGCGCCGGAGGTTGCATACGTCATCGCGGCCCTCCGCGTCGAAATACGAGAACTGGCTCACGCCCGAATGTGCCCCTCGATTGATCCCAAGCGTGTAGTTCTGCATCTGGGTGGTATAGCAGAAATAGCTGCCGTCTCGTTCCCAGTCCACCACGGACTCCCCATCGTCCCCGATCGCGTGGAACAGCAGGAGCATCTTGGCGGTCTCGTCGACCACCAGGCAGTCGAACGTGAGGACAAACGCACCCTCGACCTTCTCCGGATGCCAGATGGTGAACGGGCCCCCCACCCGAACCGCCAGCTCGGAGGCAGAGGTTTCGAGCGACACCTCTGCCTCGCCATCCCTCACGCCTCTGGCGTAGAGCTCATCCACCTTGATCGCACTGTGTGCGTACCTGTCGTCTGCCATGGCTCCTCTCCTCTGGATCAAGCGTTCCACGTTCGGCAGGGCGGCGCGCACTCGGGCCTGCTCACTCGCTTGGCGTTGAAGACATCGATCGCCCGATAGTCCTTCCTGTACCGGCCGCCGTACATCTACTTCAGCGCAAGGGCCCTGAGCGTCCCGTTATCCATACCTATGATCAGGCCCGACTGGTCGCCGAGATCCGCGGACGCCATCGCCGTGATTCCCGAATCCGTTTGTTGCATCCCAAGTACGTCTCCCGATGCGGAGATCAAGACGATCCGCCCGTCGACCGTCCCGGCCGCGATCGTGTCCTCCCCTCCATCTGTCCCATGCAAGACTGCGATCCCCGTCACCGCCTCGCCCAGGTCCCGGCGCCATACCTTCTCTCCCTCACCGCTGACAAGCGCGACATTCCCGCTGTCGCTCCCGGCCAGAAAACAGCGGCCCGCCTCGGTCTCGAGCACCTGCCCGAACCGGACGTCGTCCCCGAGATTCGCTCGCCAGAGCACCTCCCCGGAGGCCGCGTCGATGGCATGCACGTTCCCGTCCATCGCCCCGTAGAAGGCCTCCTTGACGCCGTCGCCATTGAGATCCGCGATCGCCAGCGCGGTAAACGATGGTCCTCCGCCGACGGACCATCGTATCTCCCTGTCTGCTTCCAGCATGTTCGACGAATGGTACTCCGTCCCGACGAGCACCTCCAGCTTCCCGTCCCCTTCCACGTCGTCGACGACCAGAGACCGGGCCGCGTGGTGGCGGATCTGGCGATGCCAGACTTCCTCGCCCTCGGCCGTTAACGCCCAGACCAGCCACCCGTCTGTTGCCACGAGCACCTCGGTCTCGCCGTCGCCCGTCAGATCGGCCGTGGTCACCGCGTTCACGTGCGAATCCCGGTAGTGGGAGCGAATGAACTCGCGCCGCCAGCGCACCTCGCCTTTGCCATCAAGCATCGTGACCGCGCAGTCGTCGCCACCGGCCAGGAGCACCCGCTCTCCGCTGCCGTCCACCTGAGCCAGGTGCACGGCACGCACCGCCGCCCCGGTCTCGTGCCGATAGGTGATCGCTCCGTCCTCGCCGAACCGAACCACGGCCCCGCCAACTGCCCCTATGGCCGTCTCACCGCCCGAAGTATCGATACACCGAATGCTGTCCACTAGGTCTGCCTCCCAGTAGGTCGAGAGGACAGAGTCGTCTACCGAATCGAGCCGGTTCGCCTTGGGCTCGAGCTTCCCTGGCCGACCATCGTCCGTCCGCATCGCGACCTGAAGCGGCCCGGTCCCCAGAGCGGCAAAGGTCACCTCGTGGGTGCCGCGGGACAGGTCCAGCCGAACCGACCCGTCCGATGCAGCAGCCGGACCGCCGTTTACTCGAACGTCGGACAGTCCCTTGAGGGCAACCTCAGCCGCCCTCACTGCTCGGATTTCGCACCGCCCCTCGCCGGGCAACGCCATCAGGTGGATGGGAACATCGCTGGTAACCGAGACCCCGCCCGCGCTGATCTCGGTTCCCTCGAGCAGGATGGCCGACCGATCG
>JASLMQ010000491.1 GCA_030746455.1 Candidatus Latescibacterota bacterium | reverse complement strand
CAATCGCGTCCCTTGCGCTTCCCGAGGTGAACGCCTTCGTCCGCAAGGAGTTGAGTCTGGGGCTGGGGAACAACTGTCTGCTTTACCTCACTCTCGCCGCAGGGATCCTGTTCGTGGGAATCCCAGCAGGATGGTATCCTGCCTTCTTCCTTTCCTCCTTTGATCCCGTCTCGGTTCTGAAAGGCGCCACGACACCTCGATCGACTGCGGCCTGGCTGAGGAAGTGTCTGGTCATCTTCCAGTTCGCCGTATCCACTGCGCTGATCATCAGCACGATAGTGGTGTATCAACAGACGGAGTTTATGCGAGGACGTGATCTGGGATGGAACAAGGACTATCTGATCAACACACCGATATTCTTCGCGAACATCCCGTTGATGAAACAGAAGGAGCGAGTAAAGCGGGCATTTCTCCAACATCCCAACGTGCTGAAGGTCACCGCTGTCTGGCCACCCCCGGGCAGGGGTGGAGAACGTCACGTCGTCTTCCCGGAGGGGAAGGCAGAGGGAGAGTGGGAAATGCAGGTTATCGGAATCGACGAGGACTTCCTGGACACCTACGAGATCGAGCTTGTAGCAGGCCGGAATATCGACCTGAGCAGAGGGACGGATTCCACGCAGGCCTACATCCTCAACGAGACCGCCGTGAAGGCGCTGCGCTGGAAGGATCCGATCGGTATGTCGTTCCGGTGGAGGAAGAACCCGGGGCACGTGATCGGTGTGGTAAGAGATTTCCACACGCAGCCACTGCACTTCCCGATCGAGCCCGTTGTCATGTTTCACTGGACTCATCCCACGTTGTCCATGCGGATCCGATCCTCCGGTGTTCAAGAGACGCTCAAATCGCTGGAAGAGACCTGGAAGGGGTTCATCCCGAGTCGGCCGTTCGAGTATTCATTTCAGGACGAGCAGACGGCCAACAGCTACTGGAAGGAAGTCCGTGAGGGCCAGATGTACGGTACCCTGTCTATACTGGCTATTCTCGTGGCATGTCTTGGTCTGTTCGGTCTGGCTTCCTACACCGCCGAACGACGGACTAAGGAGGTCGGAGTCCGGAAGTCGCTGGGGCATCGATACCCAGCATACTCCTGACTCTATCCAGAGAGTTCGCGCTGCCCGTCTGCGGATCGATCCTGGTGGCCTGCCCGGTAACCTATTATCTGATGAGCAATTGGCTGGAAAGCTTCGCGTACCGGATTGAACTGGGCCCGAGCCAGTTCTTCGTGGGAGGAGCGATTGCTCTGACGATTTCGCTTGGGACCGTGTCCTGGCAGACGATCAGGGCAGCGATGGGGAATCCGGTGGAAGCTCTTAGGTATGAATAGCCCTTGGGTTCACAGAGACGGCCAGCAACTCCCACACCGTTGACCGATTGAAGTAGACCAACACTCGCCCGCTGCGAGTCCAATCTCCGCAAGGGGGACACACAATGAACGTCACCATCGGTTCGGCGCCCGACTCCTGGGGCGTCTGGTTTCCAAGCGATCCCAAGCAGACGCCTTGGGACCGATTCATGGACGAGGTCTCCGAGGCTGGTTACGAGTGGATCGAGCTGGGGCCCTACGGCTATCTGCCCACGGATGCGGCCACGTTGCGGGGAGAGCTCGACAAGCGGGGACTGAAGACGTCAGCCGCATTCGTGATGACCGATCTGGTGGATCCAGCCAATCGGGATGCGCTCGAACGCGAGGTGCTGAACGTCTGCAAGCTCCTTGTCGAGCTGGACGCCGGTTCCATGGTGTTGATCGACAGCACCTACACCGATCTGTTCACCGGAGAGCCGATTGGATCTAGACAGCTCACCGAGGACGAGTGGAAGCAGTTGATAGAGACGGCGCACGGTGTCGGAGAGATCTGTCGCGATCGCTTCGGCCTCAAACTGGTCTTCCATCCCCACGCCGAGACCCACGTGGAGTACGAGGATCAGATCGAGCGCTTCCTGGAGGACACGGATCCCGATCTGGTTTCGCTCTGTTTCGACACCGGCCACCACGCATACCGCGGAGGGGATCCGATAGCGTTCATGCGGAACCATCACGACCGGATACCCTACCTTCACCTCAAGAGCGTGGACCGGGAGGTCCAGTCCAGGGTGGAAGCGGAGGGCATCCCGTTCGCCACGGCCGTCTCGATGGACATGTTCGTGGAGCCTGCGAAGGGGGCCGTCGACTTCGAGGCGTTCCGTGATGTCCTGAACGAGATCGGCTATGAGGGCTGGGGAATCGTCGAGCAGGACATGTACCCCGCGCCCTTCGACAAGCCGCTCCCGATCGCCAAGCGCACAAGGGAGTACCTGAGAGAGATTGGCCTCGGGTGAGACCAGACTCCAGCCCGATCACCCGATCCTGTAAGGTGGAAGATTGCAGTGACAGATCCCTTCGACTTCATCGGGAAGGCCGTGCGCGTCACCATCGACCGGCCGATGGGCAGCCGGCACCCGGAGCACGGGTTTGTCTATCCCGTGAACTACGGCTACATCGAGGGGACGAAATCTCCCGATGGTGAAGAGCTGGACGCCTACGCCCTGGGTACGTTCAATCCCCTGGATCGATTCGAGGGTGAGTGCATTGCGGTGATCAGGAGGCTGGACGACGATGACGACAAGCTGGTGGTGACTCCAGCCGGCCGCCGACTGTCGGCGGAACAGATCCGGGTCCTCACCGAGTTCCAGGAGAGGTTCTTCCAGCCAACGGTTCATTTCGCTCGACCCGCCCCAGCGGGTAACGTCGGCCGCGTCACCAAAGACGACTTCGACCAGATCCTGACCGACCTGAAGGCGTTCTGGGGCGAAGAGAATGACACGATCTGGGTCCAACACAGCCCCATCCTGCTCCACGAGTTTGGTGACACGGCCTTCGTGATCCGGGAGGGCAACCGGGTCGCCGCCTACCTGTTCGGGTTCATCTCCCAGACCGAGCCGATTGGGTATATTCATCTGATCGCGGTCCGGGACGGACATCGTCGGAAGGGGCACGCAACGATCCTGTACGATCACTTCGAGAAAGTCGCCAGGGGACGAGGCTGTGAAGGACTGAAGGCCGTGGCTATGCCTTGGAATGACCCGTCCGTCGCGTTCCACAGAAGCGCTGGCTTCGAACCGGTGGGTGTTCCGGATGCCGAGGGGAAGTGTGTGGTGAGGAACTATCGCGGTCCCGGAAAGGACCGGGTGGTACTTCAGAAGAGGTGGGTATGAAGGTCTGCATCGTTGGGGCGTCCGGGAAGCTCGGGCAGTACATGGTGCAGCACGCCCTGGGCCGCGGGTACGAGGTGGTGGGTGTGTGCAGGGAGCGCAGCGTCCAGAAGCTCAATGCGTTCGAGGAACGCATCACTGTCGTTCCTGGAGCGACGAACGACCCAGAGGTGATCAGGCAAGCGGTGGCTTGATGCGACGGCGTGCTAACCGTGCTCGTCCCGTGGGGAGTCCAGCAGCACTCGGCCGGAACGGCTCAGGCCGTGCTCGACCACGCGGAACCGGGCGCGCGCCTTGCGGATCTCAACGACCAGGTGGAGGCGTGCCGCCGGGTGTTCGCCAGCGATACGCGGTGGACCGTCGTGCGCGGCAGCGATCTCGAAGAAGGCGAAAGCCAGGGCCTGCCCGTGTGGAGCCGGCACGTGGGCGATCCGATCCTCGCTAGCAACCTGACGCGCCGCATCGACTTCGCCCTGTTTATGGTCGCGGCCCTCGAGAACGACGAGCTGATTCACGAGGCCCCGGCCATCGTCGGCTGCAAGACACCCTCGGCACTCGCCCACGCAGGCGACCCGGATGCGCAGGGGGCCCACTAACCGCTTGCGCGCCGCCGGGGGTCCGTTGGATCCTCACCTCAGCGGGCCCGGTTCCATCCCCTCTCACCCGCCGCCCGTAACTCACCCGCGGTCCGAGTCTTACCCCCCAAATGCCGTCACGCAGGGGCGTGCCTTTCTGCCCCTGCGTGGGCGTGTTGGCACGTTCCCGGGGGCACCCACCTGCCTGCCCATCGTGTCGATCGGCGAGTTCGTCCGATGTGAATCCCCGCGAGCAGGCAGCTGCCCGGTTCTACCACTGAACGTAGTCGCGCGTATTTTGCTACTCCTCCCCCTCCCCTTCCGGGCTCGACACGCTGGGCGGCTCCAGTGGTTCCGTCTTCCACCGTTCCCTGGGGCTGACGCCCCAGGCTATTGACTGTCGCCTTCCCCTTCGTGATCTCCGTGTCCTTCGTGGTCTAAGCTCTTCTGTGTTCTGACTACCCCGCTTCTCGCACGGCCTCCACCAGCGCCACGATGTTCTCCACCGGCGTGTTCATCTGCACGTTGTGGATGGCGTTGAAGATGAACCCACCGTCTTCCCCGAAGGTCCTGCACCGCTCCAGCACCTCGAGCCGCACCTCCTCCGGCGTCCCGAACGGAAGGGTCTTCTGCGTGTCCACCCCGCCCCCCCAAAAGACGATCCGATCGCCGTAGCGAACCTTCAGTCCCTTCGGCTCCATCCCCGTGGCCGAGCACTGGACCGGATTGAGGATGTCGAACCCCGCGTCGATGATCAGCGGGATCAGCGCACCCACGGCACCGCACGAGTGCTTGAAGGTCTTCTCCACGACGTGTTCGCGTGGACCCAGTCGTTCACCTGCTTGTAGTAGGGCGCGTACAGGCTCTTGAACGTGGCCGGCGAGCAGAAGGTCGACTGCTGCGTGCCGAAGTCCGTGCCGCAGACGAACAGCACATCGATCGCGTCGCCCACCACCTGGTGGATCTTCTCCAGATTCTTCAGCGCGGTCTCGCACTGGCGGGTGAACACCTCGTGAAGGTAGTCCTGCCGCGTCACCGTCGAGATGTACCACTCCTCCACATCGCGGATCCCCTTCGGGTACTTCAGGAACGGCGCGGGCACCAGCGCGATATCTCCCAGACCGGTTCCACCGAAGGTGCCGATCCGCGCCCTGGGCGAGTCCGCGACCCGGTCGAGCTCCGATCCGATGTGCGCGAGCTCCTGCTCACCGATCGGGCCGAACTCCTCCAGGTTGTCCTCGGGGTCCAGCTTCTCTTCGTCGATCGGCTCCTGGCGCACGATCGTGTCGAAATAGAACCCGTTGGCCGGCATTCTTCCGCTGGGCGGCGCGCTCGTGTCCCCCTCCGGATAGAGCAGCAGGTCTCCGGTCGCCTCCGTCGTCGTCATGAAGCCCTCGGGAACCAGCACGTCCTGCTCCCACGGCGTCGTGAACGGCTTCCAGTTCTCGTTCGGAAACCCGAAGAGCGTGCCCCGCGGGTAGATGCCGTCCACGTCGAGCCCCAGCGCCTCCCCGAGGTCCGCGTCGATCCAGCCCAGCATCTGGTAGGGCTCGTGCACCCTCACGGGCCGCTTCTCCAGGCCGTAGTGCTCGCGGAGGGCCTCCACGCACGACACGTGCATCCCCGTCACCGCCGTCGAGCCGAAGTCGACCGGAACCCGGTCCGGGGCCTCGTGATTCAACGCCTTCCGCACTCGCTCACGGCTCGTCATCTCACTCCTCCTGATCGAACGCAATCCCAAACAGTCAGATGCAACCACAGATGAACGCAGATAGACACCGATTTAGAAACACGAAGGCCCGAGAAATCCTGGCCCAAACGGTATTCGTGTAGGGCTAACGGATAGTGGACCCACCCCGAACCCTTATCTCACCAGTGGTGAGGTGACTCCTCTGCTCTGTCGGCCGTTGG
>JASLMQ010000490.1 GCA_030746455.1 Candidatus Latescibacterota bacterium | reverse complement strand
CCGGGTCGACGTCGAACAACCCGTACTGCTCGAACACCCATTTCGCATAGGCCACGTCCCACGCACCGGGCAGCCGTAGCGCATCGTGCCAATCGTAGGGCACGAACTTGCGCTCCGGCTGGACGAAGCCCATCCCTTCCTCGTGGCACGACCAGATGCCGTGTCCCCCATAGGTCATCCCCATCTTGGCGCCGGACAGCAGGCTCTGCCAGGTCGCCTTGCGCATATCGAAGGCCCTGAAACGGGTCCGTGTCGCCCCCCTTCCATGCCCTTCATAGCAAGGCTCTCCATTCACCACGGGACGCTTGTTCGGGTACGAGGCATACTTCTTTGCAAGCTGGTATGGGGTCTGCTGCTCGGGGCTATGTCCGGATTGGTACATGTAGAAATCGACCCTCTCGGCGAAGGCATCGGGAAGGGTCGCGCTCGACACCATATGCATCGTGATCAGCGACTCGGGTGAGATCCGCCGCACGATCTCGAGGGCGGCCATGTAGTATGGCGGCTCATCTTCTGAGTCCCACGCAGTGTCGCCGCTGACGAAGAAGATCGGTGTGTATCTCGCGAACCGTTCGACCGCGCTTTCTACATATGCCTCCACCGTATCCAGCGGCATCGCCGAGGGAACTGGGCTGCGGCGACACGCGTGGGTGCCCGGCACGTAGCATTTCCACAACACCCCCAGGACCGGCACGAAGCCCCATTCGACAGCCGCGGCCACCATCCGCTCGGCCTTGTCGAAGTAGGCTGGATTCAGACGGTTGAAATCCCAATGCCCGTCGCCATCGGATAGGAACGGGTCGTAGTTCCGGTCCGACGTGCTCGTGTCGTGCGTGATCGGCAAGATGCTGATCTGGATGGCGTTGTAGCCCTGTGCGCGACGAAATCTGAGATAGGCCTCCCAGACGTCGACCGACAGATTGGCGAACGCGGCCCAGACCGTGTCAGCCAGATAGAAGAACGGCTTCCCATCCTTGAGCAGATAGTCGCTCGAATCGGAAACGGTCAGGATTGCCATATCCCCTTCCTGTTAGGCGTCTCTGCTCAGGGCGTCATGCGCCGCCCCGAAGGTCTCTTCGGCCTCGTATTCGTGTCCGATCCCCACCACGATACCGTCCACATCCGCCATCCGGCAGACGTAGGACATGCCTTCCTGGGGCGCGATCCGTCCCATCGCCAGGGGCTTCATTGCGATCACCCTCTTTTTCGTCTTCCGGATTGCGCTGATCACCATCTCCTCACAGGGGGCCATCCGCCACATGATCTTGTTGATCGGGGTGTTGATCGCGGCCGCGTCGAATGCTTCCGCCGCGGGTACCACCTCGCCCCCGTTGTGCGTCGAGTAGGCTGGCACGAAGCCCTCGTCGCGGATCCGCTCGAGCATCTCGGCAAACTCGGGCTGCATGGTCCGCTCAGCCTTGATGAAGAGCGCGTCGGACCGCTGCCCGTGGACCAACATCACCTTGCAGTTCAGGTCGCGGTAGGTCTCGACGTCGCTCTCGAACCCGTAGTTGACGATCATGATGGTCGGCAGCAGCACACCGGTTTCTTCGGCCGCGCCACGGAGTGCCTTCCTGTAGGTGTCGGTGAACCCGTCGCGCAGACTTGCCATCATCCCCCTGACACCCATCTCGATCGACCTGACGATGATGCGCTGGATCGGTTCGACCTGCGTGAAGGTCTCCCTGTACAGACGCGACCGCGCCTGGCTCATGTACGAGCCGCCAAGGAGTGGATTGTGGCCCAGTATGAGCTTGGTGAATTCCACCCCTTCGATGTCGAACGTCGGGAACACGGGTTGGTCGGCCATCTGAAATCCTTTCGGTGGGTATCGTGGGGGCAACCGTACCACGGCGGCCCGTCTGTCCCGCGTATCTGCTTTGGTACGGCCCTATGGAACCATACGAATTTGCGCGACCAAACGTCAACCGATATCTTAAGTTCATCGACGGTCCCCGGATCGACGCACGCCACACCCCACAGGCCCGAGCCCAGTCTTGCCAGACCAGCCCTCACCCATCGCTGAAGACTCCGACACGGCCGACACGGCTGTGTCGCCGGACGCCCCTGCATCGGAGAGGCAGGCCTGGCACATCCTGATAGGCCTGATGTTCCCCGCCATGCTTATGCCGATGGTCTCGACCATGTCGCGCGTGGCCCTGCCCGTCATCCGCGATGGCTTCTCGCTTCCCGCCGATGTAACCGCCTGGGTCGACGCGGCGTTCTCCCTGCCCTTTATGGTTCTGATGACCGTCTACGGTCGCCTGAGCGACGGACTGGACAAGCGGCGCCTCATCATGGCAGGCATCGTCATCTACACCGCGGGAACCGCACTGGTTCTCTCGGCATCCAGCCTCACATGGCTCGTTCTCGGTCGCATCGTGCAGGGCAGCGGGGCAGCGGCCATGATGCCCTTATGCATCGCACTGATATCATCTCTGTTCCCCGTTCGCAAGCGGGGCAGGGCACTGGGTACTTGGTGCACGGTTGGCCCTGCAACGGGGTTCCTGGGGCCTCTTGTTGCTGGGCTTCTTGTGTCGGCCTACGGCTGGCGCGGCGCCTTCGGACCTCCGTTGGCGTTCGGGTTCATCGCGCTGTTGGCCGTCCACCGCGGCGTGCCTTCCAGACCGGCCCCGATCGTGCGGCGTTTCCTGCGCTCCTTCGACTGGGCGGGCGCCTCGCTGCTTGCCGCCTGGTCCGTCGGGTTCGTGTTCTACCTTTCCAGCAGATCCATCACCGGAGCCCCTCCACTGCGCGACTGGCGGCTCCTGATGACCTCTCTGCTGCTTCTGTCCGCCTTCATCTGGTGGGAACGACGCCGGAAGATCCCCTTCGTTTCTCTTTCCATCTTCGCCAACAGGATGTTCCTCCGGGGATCGTTCTGCGCGTCCCTGCGAATGGTCGGCATGGGTTCCATCGGGTTCCTCATGCCACTCTACCTCGTCGACGTCTATCACGTGGGCCCGGCCCGATTGGGTGGACTGCTGATGATCAGCGCGGGGACGATGACGCTCATCGTGCGATTCGGCGGGTGGGCGTCCGACCGCTGGGGCAGCCGCCTGCCCGTGGTGATCGGGCTGACGGTCCAAGCCCTGGCGATGTTCACCTTCTCCCGACTCCCCTCGAGCACCTCGACCGCAACGGTGGCTTCCGTTCTCGCGGTCAACGGCTTGGGGGTCGGTCTGATGCTCGCCGCGCTGCACCGTGCGGTGATGCGTGATATCTCCGAGGCGCAGATGGGCTCCGCCGCCGGGCTCTACAGCATGCTCCGCTTCCTCGGGGCCGTGGTGGGCACGGCGGCCAGCGGCGTGTACCTCCAGGCCTACCTCGACGCGGGCCTTTCCACCATAGAGGCCTACCAGAGCACCTTCCTGGCCTTCGCCACCTTTCCCTTCCTCGGCATCGCCGCCAGCCTCACCCTTCGCGAGTGAGCCCCAGGGCCGAACTCGACACACAGCATCGCGCGGCCTCCCGCGTCCGATCCTGCGCTATCCCTCTCGGACGGCTATCGCCTCCCGCACCCGCTCGGGCGTGATTGGGAGTCTATAGACCCGCGCGCCAATGGCATCGGCCACGGCGTTGGCGATGGCACCGCCCATCGTGATGATCGCCGGCTCACCCCCCCCTGCGGAGTGGGATCCGGTCCATCGACCAGGACCGTCTCGATCTCGGGGACCCACGAAAACCTCGGGATGTCATACGTGTCGAAATTCCGATCCAGGATCTGACCGCCTCTGAACCGGACGTCCTCGGACAGGGCATATCCCAGCCCCATCGTGATGCACCCTTCCATCTGGACCGTGGCTCCCGCAGGATTGATGACCAGACCCAT
>JASLMQ010000489.1 GCA_030746455.1 Candidatus Latescibacterota bacterium | reverse complement strand
CGACCTTCACCAGGAGCATGGCCCGGACGGTGTAACCGTCGGCGTGAACCAAGCGCAAGCGGACGGGGTACGGGCCGATACGCTCATATGTGTGGCTAGCGGCGAACCCCATTGCCGACGCCCCGTCGCCGAATTCCCAGGTCGCTTCGCGAACCCCTTCGGGGTTGTGGATGAGCGCTTCGAACTCAACGGTATCTCCCGGCGGCACAGTCGAGGGACGTGCGACGGCGTAGACGGGCATCGCGTCCGAAGAGCCGCCCTGCCATACACCGATGTCGGGCGCGTCTCCGGTCCACGGAAGGCTTACCGGTGAGTCGGCGTCCCACGACAGGTCGCGATCCAGGTGCAGGATGGCAGGCCGGTAGTAGTTGAGCTCGACCTTCTCGACCCGCGCGACGTTGTCCGCCGATCCGACGGCGATGAGGTCGCCGCGCTCGCCGGGGATGCCGTTCCCGTCATAGAACCAGCGGCCATCAACGACGGGCAACTGGCGTCCACTGCCGGCCATCGAGGTCTGCGTAAGGGGTCTGCCCCCATCGATGCCCGCGCTGGACGGCGACAACCGATGATCGGCGTTTCCGGGGTCGACGAAGGCGGGAACGGCGTCGATGTTGTTCTCAAACACGCGCCAGTACTGGTAGGCCGGTCCCTGTTCGTTCGCCTGCCGCGTGGTCCAGAGCTTGCGGCCGAAGCGCACCGCCGTTCTGCCCGGCGTGTCGGCACAGATGATGTTGTGCGAGAAACGGTTGTCGTCTGTGCTGTGTGGATCGATCGTCAGCTGGATGCCCGCCCCGAAGGGGTCGTTGCCGGAGAAGATGTTGTTCACGAACTCGTTTCCGCTGGTGGTGATGCCCCAGAGACGCCACGCGCGGAACAGGTTGTCGGCGAGGACGTTGTGGTAGATCCGCGTGTCTTCCATTCGGAAGGGCTCGTTGACGTCCTCGGCCCATCGCTTGGGGGGGACGTAGCTTCCCGAGACCATCGGGAGGTAGCGGTTCCCGTAGATGCGGTTGAAGCGGAAGATGCCGTCGATGGTGAGGTGCTTGGCGGCGCTGGTGGCCGAGTAGGCGCTGTCGAGCGCCTCGGTGACGACGTTGCTTTCGAACAGAACACGCCCGGAGGTCCAGATGACCTGGTTCCTTCCCCACGGATTGTGGAACAGGTTGGAGCGAACAACGGCGTAGTTGCACGACCTGAGCACGAAGGGACCGTGGCCGACGTGAGAGAAGGAACAGCCTTCGATGACGGCCCGGTCGCATCGGTCCAGATGCACCATGTCCCCACGGAAGTGGTTCTTACGGAACTGGCAGTCGATCAGGCGGATGGATTCGCAGTCGACGGCGTGAAGGACCAGGTAGTGGGTGCCGCCATTGACCATGTCGCAATTGCGGATCTCGAGTCCGTTACACCGTTCGACGTCGACCCATCCCTCGGTGCCGGGATCGAACCGGAACCCGTCGATGGCGATGTGGTCCCGATCCGACATCTTCACGGGAGGGATGCCGGCGGAACCGACGAGGACTGCGTTGTACCGGTCTCGCGAGCGGTAGGTGATGGGCGCGTCCTCCGAGCCGGAGTTCGCCGGACAGATGGTTCCCGAATACTCGCCGGGCAGGAACAGGGCGGTATCGCCGGGCCGAAGGTCCTTGTTCGCCTTCTCGATGGTTCGCCAGGGCGCGGAGGGCGTTCCGGGATTGGCATCGTCCCCCTGCGGGGAGAGGTGGTATTCGGCGGCTTTCGCACTGGACATGAGCACAACTCCGATGATGAGCAGGCGCAATGGTCTCGCGAAGCGGGACCAGAAGACTGGGGTATGCATGTGTGGCCCGTCGGGCTAGCCCGTGAGGAGGACAACGATGAGGACCGCGAGCCATGCCAGGCACAGGAAGATGGGGGCGCCCAGGAGGTAGTACCGGGAGGACACGCCGCCTAGAGCACCTAAGAAGCCGCTCTGGGCCTCCACGGCCTCCCTGACATCGAGGATCTGGAAACGCGCGTCATCGGGGTGCGCGGAGGCCAGCTTCTCGAGCTTGTGCTTCCAGAGCCTCTGGTAGAAGGTGGTGCGGCCGATAGACAAGACCCAGACCCCAGAGAGGAAGGCGCCGAGCAAGAATAGCGGCCAGTTCGCGACCGTGAGACCCCCAGCGAAGCTGACGACGGAGATCAGACCGCCGTTGACGGCGAGCAGGACCTGGAGCTTCGTGGTCTTGATTGGGTTCTCCTGTTTCCATAGATCCAGGAGAAGCCGGTAGGACTCCATATCATGATCTGGATCTTGCTGGTCGGTCATGGATTGCCTCCTCGCAATCGGCGGTCCACGTCGGAAGGACAGCATGCATTCCGCGTCGTCCTACTTGTAGGCCCACACCAGGCAGCCGCGCTTGGTGATCGACAGAGGGGCGCCCAGCCCTTCTGCTGCCTCCCTGCACCTTCCCTTGGCCAACCCCCGTCCACACGAGTAGGGCTCCCAGGTCGGGAAGGTGGAGTGGTTGCCGTGGGGGAGGACCGATCGCGTTTCGGGATCGGTTTCGTAATCGACCGGCGCAGGGGATGGGTGGGGAGCATTCACGGGAGCCACCTGCCGGTGCCCCGACTCAGGGGCACGAGGCCCTTTCCAGATAGAGAGTACCGTCCAGCTCGAGTAGGATGGACGCGGGCAGCTCGGCGGTGGGCGTTTTCTGCTCGAAGAGCTTCTTGATAATCGACCGTTTGTTCTCGTACGGCACCATCGTGAACCGGTGGCGGGCCGACCTGAGTGCCGGGATGGTCATGGTGATTCCGATTTCGGGTATGTACCCCAGCTGCATGAAGTGAGGATCCTCGAGAAGCTGTTGCTTCGACTGCTCGGCGATCCCCACCACTCTGACCCACCGCTCGTCGTCGAAGTTGGTGATGCCGGGCTCGTTCAGCGCCAGGTGCCCCGATGTCCCGATTCCCTGACATATGATGTCTATTGGGCCTTCTTCTCGAAGCACGGCTTCGAAGCGCTTTGCCTCCGCCTCCGGGTCAGGGGCGTCGTGGCGAATCAGGTGGACCCGTAGCGGGCCGATCTTGTCGTAGAGGTGGGTCCTCGTGAGGTAACCGCAGGTGCAGGCCTCCGGCATCCGAACATCGTGGAGGTCATCCACGTTGAGGCAGACGACCTGCCCCCAATCGATCCCCTGTTCCTTGGCCAGCGCGTCGAGGAACGTCACCTGGCTTTCGGCTGCCGAGAACACGACCCGGATCACGTCGCGCTCGGACAAGAGCCCTCTCATCTTGTGGGCGACATCCGATGCAGCCCTCTCGCCCAACTCCCGGTCGTCTTTGCAGACGACAACCGCTGTCTTGCCGTAGTTCATTTATGTCCCCCATTGCTGGTGCGAATTCATCCGCGACTGATCGGCGCGGGCTGCACAGGCGGGTGGATCCTGCGCGTGACCGTCCGTTGTTCAGGTCCGACGGACCCTCTATCCGCGAGTTTCATACCGTCCCTTCTCGTAGAACATCTGCAGGAAGGTAACCAAGTTTTCGGTGGAGCGCTCAGTTGCGAGGAAATTGATGAAGGAGGCCACGAATCCGCCGTCGGGTGCGATGTGCTCCATCAGGAAGTCCACGTGACGTTCAATGCCTTCTGCGGACCCGTGCTGAAAGGTGCTCTGCACGGGCATGCATCCCCAGAGGGTGAGGTCGCGACCGAACTCGCGCTTCACCTCGCGAAGGTCCATACATTCGGGTTGGGCCGGGTTGATGATGGTCACTCCGATGTCGATTAGATCGGGCAGGAGCGGGGTGAGATTGCCGTCGCTGTGGTACTTGACCGGAATCCCCGTACGGATGGCGCGCGCCTCCGAGATGACGGCCGCGTGGTGCGGCCTGATCCAGTCCCGGTAGAGATCCAGGCCGACGATCAGTCCCTCCTGGGAGGCGATGTCGTCGCCGATCCGAAGGATGTCCACACCTGCTTCGGCTAGGCGACGGGCCTGTACAAGCCGCTGCTCCAAGATCTTTCCGAAGAGCGTCTCCACATACCGCGGCCGTTCGTAGAAGTCGACGAAGAGCTGCGGCATCCCACGCATTTCGTAGGCCGTCTCGAGGACGGTCTGAGACATGTTCCCGAGGACGGTGTATCCATCCTCCTGGAGTCGGCGTACCCTATGCCCCAGCTCCCGATTCGGGTCGCTTGCGCGCACGTCGGGGAACGGGTAGCGGTCGAGCCCGTCCACCGTGTCGATACCGGCCAGAGGATGGTACATCTTGTGTCCCGCGTGCCACCCCTGCTCGGTCTGCTGTGCGAGTCTGCCAACGCCCCAGCAGGAGAACACGACACACTCCGGCAGATCGTCGAAGCAGGCCCTGAACCGGTCGGGGTCCGCCGGCGGGTCGTATCCGACCACGGCGAAGTCACCCTCCGTGCAGAAGGCCCGGTGATCGGGATCGAGATCCATTTGCTCGAGGCAGGAACGGACCTCGCGGGGCACGAAGGCGCGATACGGTACCCGATCCGGTTCACGGTGGTCTAGGGCCTTGCTGACACGCTCACGGCATCGGTACGGCATGGGGTCCAGCCTCATTTCACGGAGGGGAAGGAATCGCCAGGAGCAGCCCAAGCCGGTTCCGGTTGAGCCGGCGCGTCAATCGCAGTGTATTCATGGTGCTGTGTCTCTGGTGTGTCAAGCCCTTTGTCGGTGAACTGGCAGCCGTCCGGCGCGCTGGAAGGCCCCCGAAACCCATGATTCAGAGGCACTTGACTGATGGGCTGAATTCGGGCAATTTATCCAGAACCAATGCGGCAGTGAAGCGGATCGAGGGATTGGGGAGGATGCGGGCAAGCCGGTACGACGGGAGCGCCAGGTGATTGGGCTCAGGCCTCTGACATGGTGCAGAGGACAGGCCCGGGTCCAAGCTCTCCTTCAGGACGCGTCAAGCTTCGGTGGGTGCCCAGATTTTTCTGCTTCCCGGTGTGGAGCTTCGCCCCGAATACCGCCTGATGGATACGGAGACCTTTCGGTCGACACGCTACGCCCTTCAGCTTCACGCCTTCTACTAGACAGCGCCAACCGACATCGCCGACGCCGGGGGAAGTGGGCATTACTATGGGACGGAGAACGCTCAGTTTGATCGCCTTCGGGATTGCCATCGCCATCGGGGGCTGGTGGCTGGTCGGCGGCGCCAGTGTCTTTACGAAGACCGCGCAGCCGGTCGTGGTGGACGACGAGCTGTTCAGGACAAAGCAGGTGCAATGGGAAGAGGGGCTGTGGATCGGGCTAGACGTCGCGGGTCCCGGCATTCTGGTTCTCGCCGTGGTTGGCGTCCTGCTCTGGCGGAGGTCCCGGAGGGACACAAGTGGCTCAGGTGATGTAGAGCGGGTTCCAGTGCGCAATGATGCGCAACAGAGAGGATAGCGCAATGATGGCAAAAATCACAGCCTGGGTGGTCGTCCTGGTTTCAGTCTTGATCGCAGGTCCGGCCGGTGCGCAGACCGGCTTCGGTCTGCCGCTGAAAGGCGAGAAGACGGTCGTGTTGAGCGACAAGGTCGGCAGGAACCAGATGGTCTTCGTGAGTACTGCTCCGCTCGAAGAGATCCACGGTACGGCCGGGGGTGTGTCCGGGTCGGTTACCTTCGATCCCAACGGCCTCGAGGACCTCACTGGAAAGGTCGTGGTTCAGGTAAAGGGCATGAAGACGGGCATCTCGAAGCGCGATCGTCACCTCTACAGCAAGGACTGGCTGGACGGTGCGCAGTACCCGACAATCTCCTTCGAGATCGACGAGCTCGAGGCTGTCCAACAGGTCAAGTCCGATGCTGCCGAGGGCTCCGCAATCGTTCGAGGGAAAGCCGTGGGGGATTTCACGCTACACGGCACAACGCTCGAGATGAACATCCCCTTTGTGGCGACCTACTTGCCCGAGTCGGCGGAAACGCGAGAGCGCGCGACGGGGGACTTCGTTATGGTACAGGCGACGTTCAAGATCGCGTTGGGGGATTTCGGCATCAAGGGTGTGAGGGGGTTCGTGGGCAGCCGGGTCGGCGAGACGATCGAGATCCGCGTCAGCCTGTACGGCACCACCGATCCGTCAGCAGGTACACGGTAGATCAGGCGGGGCAAGCTGGTGAGACCGCGATACAACAGATCTGAGGAGGACAGGCGATCCTTCCTTGCGCGCGGGGCTTCCCTTCTGGGAGTGGGCGCGGCCTGGGG
>JASLMQ010000488.1 GCA_030746455.1 Candidatus Latescibacterota bacterium | reverse complement strand
TGTCTCGATGCTCACGGATCTCCGCACGACCCTCGGCCACATCGGTGAAATCACCGGCAAGATCAACGATCCCGGCAGCCCGGGGCTCCTCTCCAAGCTGATCAATGACCCGATACTCGGACAGCAACTCGACAGGCTCTTCTCTCAGGTCACCGGCGCGCTGGAGGACGCGCGCGAAGCCGCCCCGATGGGCACCTTCTTCCAGGTTCTCGCAGGCCCTTTCTGATCCTTCACACCGGTACCCGAAGGCAGCGCGGCAACGGCGAGGACCTCAGCCGTCCTTGCCGAAGCGGCCCTTGAGCAGGCTCTCCACGTACTTGGCGAGCACATCCACCTCGAGGTTCACTGATTGACCCACCACCCAGGTTCCGATGGTCGTCGTCTGCGCCGTATGCGGGATGATGGCCACCATGATCTCGTCGGCCTCGAGAGCAGCTACCGTCAAGGACACTCCGTCGAGGGCCACCGAGCCCTTCGCCACGCAATAACCCAGGAATTCCCGGGGGACGCGAACCTGTAACTCGCCGCCGCCTTGCCCATCGACCGCGACCACAACCTCGGCAAGGGTGTCGACATGGCCCTGAACCATATGACCCCCCAGGGGGTCGCCCGCTCGCAGCGCTGATTCGATATTGACCGGCATACCCGGCTCAGCCCGGCCGAGCCAGGTCCGGCGGAGCGTCTCCGCCGACAACCTGAAATCGGCCACCCCGTCGACGATCCGGGTCACCGTGGAGCAGCACCCCGACAGGGCCAGCGAGTCCCCGATCCCCAGATCGGGCACCACCGGCCCAAGGGCCACGGAAAGGTCCAGTTCCGAACCTTCCCGCCGAACCTCGGCCACTCTGCCAACCCCTTGTACAAGTCCAGTGAACATAAGAAGCTAGGATTCCTTGACGGTGATGCAGCAGATCTCTAGTCTGCGCGCCCTTTCTCTGGGGCGCGGCACCATGCTCTGCTCGATCCTGACGCTCTTTCCGGAGGCGATCAAGCCTTATCTGGGCGAGAGCATCCTGGGAATTGCCCAGGCGTCCGGACGGTTGGAGCTCGCACTGGTCGATTTCCGGGACTACACCAAAGATGCACACCGGTCGGTAGACGATCGGCCCTTCGGTGGCGGCCCCGGAATGGTGCTCAAGCCGGAGCCGATCTTTGACGCAGTAGAGGACACGGAACGTGCATATGGGCCGTTTCACAAGATCCTTCTGAGCCCGCAAGGGCGAACCCTTACCCAGGCCAAGGCCAGAGAACTCTCCAAGCAGGAGCGGATCTTGATGCTGTGTGGCCGCTACGAGGGGTTTGACGAGCGGGTCCGGCAGGGTTTCGAGTGGGATGAGATTTCGCTGGGAAACTACGTGCTCGCTGGCGGAGAACTGGCGGCTCTGGTCGTGACAGAAGCTATTGTGCGTCTGATTCCGGGCGTGCTCGGCTGCG
>JASLMQ010000487.1 GCA_030746455.1 Candidatus Latescibacterota bacterium | reverse complement strand
AGAAGGCGCCGGACATCCTGGTCGAGGACGAGTCGGTTCGGAGCCAGGTGGAGATGGTGCTCGACTCTCTCGACGACCGGGAGGCCGAGGTCCTTCGGCTGTATTTTGGCCTGGGTGACGAGGAGGCCCTTACCCTCGAGGAGATCGGGACGCGGTTCAGTCTGACACGTGAGCGCGTTCGCCAGATCAAGGAGAAGGCTCTCCGACGGCTGCGGCATCCCCGACGTCGGTTGCAGCTCGAGCCGCTGATGGAGTCCGCGTAAGAGGCCGCTTGGGACGGTAGGGAGGGACCGCTCGAATGGCAAACCTGCGCCGCTACCTGAGAAAGGACCGCATCCAGGTCCGGCTGAAGTCGAGGAAGAAGGCCGACGCCATCCGTGAGTTGGGGGGGCTTCTGGAATCGAGCCCTGAGATCACCGACTACCGGAGGTTCCTGTCCAAGCTCTTCCAGCAGGAGGCTGAGATGAGCTCGGGCGTTGCGGAGGGCATCGCCCTGCCGCACTACCGGAACGGCACGGTGCTCGAGCCCGTGATCGCGCTGGGGACGTCTTCCGAGGGGATCGATTGGGGGGAGGACCAGCCGGTCCACCTCGTGGTCCTCATCGGTTGGCCAGAGAGACACGCGGAGACATACCTCAAGACCGTTTCCGAGATCTCACGAAGGCTACGTTCCGGGCAGGTTAGAGCAAAGCTGCTCGAGGCCGACGAGCCGGATCAGGTGATCGAGGCATTGACTGAGGAGCCTTGAGCACGAAGACAGGGCACCACATATGATCAACGCGAAGCGGGACGCCATATGGGCGTCCCGCTTCGCGTTTGCAGTCAGCAATGAAGGGCCTGGACGGCCGGCGGTCAGGGCTCCCGAGAATCCGCCGGGCCCTCGCCTGTCCCGCGTCCGCCAATCCCTGCACGCGCCAGCGCGACGGCAACAGGGATCCCCACAAGAAGGCTCCCCAGGGCCTGCACCGTGTTCCCCGGGATGGTCGCGACAGCGGGCTGCCAGCCGTAGAGAAACGACTCGGTGAGGAAGTAGCCGAAGACCATCCAGGCCCCGCCGACACACGCCGCAAGACACCCGATCAGTACGCCCAGCCACGCCTGCAGCGATCCCCGGAAGATCAGCCCCACCAGGGCCCCCTCGAGACCCTTGATGACCAGCGTGAAGGGGGCCCAGTGGACATAGCCACCCAGGAGGTCGGCTAGTGCCGAACCCAATCCCCCCGCCAGAAGCCCGGTTCGGGGGCCGAAGAGCAGCGCAGCGGCGAAGATCACGGCATCGCCCAGGTTGATGTAGCCCTGGGTGGCGGGGGTGGGCACGCGGATCACCAGCGTGGCGGCTACGGTCAAGGCAACGAGCAGGGCGTTCAAGGTCAGTCTTCGGGGTGCCACGGTCCCTCCTGAGAGATGGGGCGATCTACCCGGCCTGGTGGGCCGTCGGGGACGGGTTCGGTGTTCAAGGGACTACTCCTGAATCGTAGACGTCCCGATCTTCTGGGCCGATGGGTACTGCTCGAGTAGCCTGGATGCAAAGCCCCGCTTTCCTTTCTCTATGCAGGTCTGAGCTACCAAGGGTACCATCTCAGTTGCCTGGGGGTGCTTTTCAATGAACGACTCCAGAGAAGTCAGTAGGTCGTCGTAGTCCTTCAGCCTGCTGTACGCCCGTCCAAGACGTCGTTCCGCATCCTCATTGCCGGGGTCGAGCTGAAGGTATCTTGTGTACCACACGATGGCCTTCCCGTACTCCTCGGCCAGATCGCCGTAGCAATCTCCCATCAACCGCACTGCGTCGGCATGGTCGGGGTACATCTGCAGGAACTCTTCGAGCTCTTCCCTGCATTCGTGTGCCCAGCCCATCAAGAAGCGGGCCCTGGCTCTCCTGAAGCGGGCCTCCTTGTGTCCCGGTTTCCGGGCCAGCGCCTCGGAGAAGTAGTCGGCTGCCACCCCTAGCCCGATCTTGCTCACGCCGCCACCGGGGAGGTCCATATTCACGAGCCCCAGGCCGTAGAAGGCCTCGGCAATGTGCTCTTTCTTCCCCTCGGAGAGCGCCTTCTCGAACACCATCTCAGCGATGTCGAACTCTCCTTCCGCCAGATGCAGGTGACCCAATCTGGCGAACGACGACCCGTCCCTGCGCTGGTTGGCAACGCCCTCCAGGAGCTGAATGGCGCGGCCCACCTTCTCGTCCGCCACGCATCGATCGGCCGCGGCCTCAAGGGAATCCACCTGGGAGGGTCCGAAGGCCTCAGATCGGACGCCGTAGCCCCCTGGATCACCGACGGTGTGGAAGGCCATCCCCTCGTGGCAGAACGCTGAGAGCACTAGCGCCCCCGGGAAGGCCTCGCGCCTGTACACGTAGCTGCTTCGGTAGGCCGGGACCTCGTCCGAGCTGCAACGGAAGAGAACGGGAAGCAGATCGAGATCCCTCGCAAGCGTCCGGGGATCTGCCGCCTCATGTCTGACCCTGTGCTCGAGCCACACGTGGAGCTCATCCAGGTTCGGAGGCGGTTCTCCATTGTGCGTCCGGGCATAGTCCTCGGCGAGATCCCTCAGGACCAGGATGTGTTCCTGGCAGGCGAGCTCTTCCCACCTCTCCTTCCCCTGGTCAAGCCGGCCCTCGATCGCCCTCACATACGCCCGGCAGTCGGCCTTCGAGAACCCGAGCTTCGACTTGTGCAATGACTTGAGGCCGCCTATAGCCCTTTTGAAGTCACGTTTCATAGGCGAATAGTCGCACCCATGCATCGTGTAATGGGCTCGACGGTAGTAGTGCCGTATCCTGCCAACCGTGCCGAGGCCCACATAGACCTTCTGCTGGTCCTTCTGGCTCAGCGCGGATAACTCCCCGAACTGCATGGCCGAGGTCGATGGGCGTCCGGCCGCCCGTTCGAGCCGTTGC
>JASLMQ010000486.1 GCA_030746455.1 Candidatus Latescibacterota bacterium | reverse complement strand
CTGCTGGCCGAGGGAGGCCAGATCAGATACATCCCGCGCAGCCGTATCAGACGGGAACACATAGGACCGGGCAAAGAAGTCGTAGCGTTCCGGGTACCCGACAGGCCGTCGGGGGAATATGCCTCCCGCATATGCAACGCCATCTTCACCGGTGAAGGCTACACGTTCTACGGAAACGTGCTGAACACGGGCCTCATCACGAACCTCCCCACCAATGCCTGTGTGGAGGTACCCTGTTTGGTCGACGGCAACGGCTACCAACCCACGCACGTCGGCGAGCTCCCGCCCCAGTGTGCCGCCGTGATCCAGACGAATCTGAACGTCCAGGAGCTGACGACGCGCGGCATGCTCGAGCAGAACCGGGACTACATCTACCACGCCGCGCTGCTGTCCCCACTCGCCTCCGCCGTACTCTCCACTCGTGGGATCTACGACTTGATGGACGACCTCCTGGAGGCCCACAGGGACCTGGTCCCCCCGTGGTGTCTGTAGGTGCGAAGGGGGTGCCGGGTCAGCTCCGAGAGGATCTTGGGGGCTGCGCCGACGGAAGCGCATCTCACGTCGGCGAGTCGACTCACCTGGGCACAACGTCCAATATCCTGAACGCGCCTGCAGGAATGTCGACCTCGCAGGAGTCGCCGTCCATGGCGATGACGTCCCCTGTCAGGACATCTCGGACTGATGCGAATCCGCCTCTGGCACTCAGCGTAGAGGTGATGCCCTCAGGCGCAAGGTAGTTGCGTTCCACCAGTGTCACACGTAGAACTCCATCCTGACGCTTCGTGCCCATCCAGAAGCAGTTGCTCGCGTGGACCGGCAACTGCTCCTTCGCTTCCCGAAATGACCTCAGGATACTGTCCTTCATCTCTTCCGCGCTCTTCTTCCGTCCACCCTCGAGGATGTGTACGCCGTCCGTGTGCCAGCTCTTCGCAAGTGCTCTGGTGCTCTCCGACTCAAACCACGCAGGGAGCATCTGTGGAAGGCCATACCGGTTCTCCGGCAGGAAGTTGTGGCTGTGGTGGGTTGTCCCAACGAGGTACCTGTTCGGGTAATGGTCGCGCGTTGGTTCGTACGCGACGAGGCCGCTGAAGAGGCCGCCGGGCGCGGAGGGATTGATACAGTCGATGGTTCTGGTGTCGTGCAGGAATTCCTCCGCCGGCTCCTCGAACCGCCAGGCGATCGGACTCAGGCCAACCATGGTGTCGGGCCCGGGAATGTCAAGGAGCCCCTTGCCCAGAAGGTGGAAGAGGAGATCGTAAGCGACAATACCATAGGGGGACATGTTCAACGGATCTTCATCGAACTCAACCAGGTCCCTGTGGTCTCGGGTCAGGTATCCCTTCAACTTCCCGAGCCCGAAATACGTAGCCCCTCCCGCGGCCCCGGCAACCATGTGTCTGACGACAGGGGTGGGGGCGCACAGATTGTACTCCAGGCAATGCCCCGATCGGGTCTGGTCGTCTATGACCCGCAGGGCCCAGAAGTCGAAGAATCCCGCCTTCAGCAAGGACATGCGCGCGATGAAGTCGTTCTCAGGCGCGCGCGAGCTGCTGGTCTCGTCGTATGGCACGATCCACTTACGCCTCTCGTCGGAGAACAGCTCCGGATATATCTTCTTGGCCGCAGGGGGGACCAGCCAGAAGAACTGCTTGTTCATGAAATAGGTCTTCTTCCCGAGCTCGGCAGCCAGGTCGATGCATGGCAGGAGGTGGTCGTTGAGGAAAGGCCAGAGGCGCCTAGCGTACGCGCCGTCCGGCTTGTGGAGCACGTGCTGAATAGCGGAGAATTCGGTAGTCATGATGGCGATACAGCTCTTCCGGGCGCGCGTCAGATATTCCCTGAGGGTGTCCACTTCCAGGTGGGGATCGGTGCCGTGGCCGAGGGTGATGATGTGCGGGATGTTCAGTCTCTCGAATGCTTCGGCTGATTTCAGAAGGTCCTCCCTGCTCAAGACTCGCCCCTGGCCCTTGCGCTCGCCCTCCCTGTACTGAACCATGTAATGAAACTGGATATTCTCGTACGGGTAGGCCTTGTTGAACGCGTCCAGGCCTCTCTTCAACCCGGGGATCTTGTCCAGGGCGGGGCTGCCACCCCCAAGGCACACCTGGATGGGTCGCTTGCCCGACCGGGGGTCCGCGGGGGCGGCCAGGACCTGTCTCCGTATCTCGTAGAGCCCTCTGAGTATCTCGTCGCCGTACCCCGGCAGACCCGTGTGAGCGTAGAGCTCGTCTTCCTTCGCGGCCCCGAACGTGACAAGGTAGGCATTCCTGTCAGGCCCGAATATGGACCCCAACAGAACCTGCTTTCGGTCCTTCACAGGTGAGGGAGCGATGCAGTTGTAGCTACGGAAGTACGGGTTCATTGAGTGGTACTTCACCGTGCCGTCCAGGGCGAATACCGTGAGGTCCGGGCCCCACAGCACCGCGGTCTCCAACTTGCCGTCACCGTCGATGTCGACAGGCGCGTTGTGCGCCATGCGGTATCCTCTCCTGCTCATCCCCGCTTTCGCGTCCACCAGGATCTCGCCCGGAGGGCTAACGATGTTGAACCGCTTGAATCCGCCTACCGCCGCTTCGTCCCTGCCGTCCCCGTCGAGATCCGCCAGCCGCCCGTCGAACAGCCAAGTGTCCTCCTCCATGCCGTAGTTGGTGCCGTGAGGCCCGGGCCTGTCCCACAGCCCGGCTTCGGTGCGCGGGTCGATGAGCGCGTACCGCCTGTGGGTGTTGAGCGCCAGGAGCTCATCGAGCCCGTCCCCGTCGGTGTCGCCTGCGCTCAGATCCCGCAACAGGTGGATATTCCCGTTGTTGAACCTGAACGGGAATCTCTTGAGGACCTCGCCGCCCTGGGAGAGGATGGTGATCTCGTTGTCTTCTCCCCCGACCGCCACCTGTCCCTTGTCCCCGTTGAGCAGACGGCCGCACGCAAGGGCTCGAGATATGCGACTTCTGAAACGGCTCATCGGGCTCGCGCGCAGAAAGGTGCGCCGTGAGGTACGACTGCGTATAGCGCTGAAGACCCCTGACGGCGAGGAGAAAGAGTACTTTACAGAGGATCTGAGCGAGAGCGGCTTCAGAATGGCCGTCCCCGTTTCTGCAATCACGGGCGCGGCCCAAGGAGACCTTGAACTGGACATTGTGTTGACTGAAGGCGATGTGCCGGCACAAGTGGCTGCCAGGCCGGTCTGGACCAAACGTATGCCCGATGGCACCGAGCAGAGCGGCTGGGTGTTCGCCAGATACGTTGCCCAGGCACAGGAGCGGATCTCGGCGTTCCTGAAGGCGCTTGGGCGAGTGTCCTGATATCACGAGATCCCGCAGGATGCCCCGTTCTTTGGACGGGGATGAATGCGAGCGGGGATGGTTCCAGGAAGGGGACGCAATCCCCTTCCTGAGCGCTTAGAAATCGCGGTGGCAGAGCCATGAATCGGGCGAAATACCCCGCCCTTTGGGCGGGGATAGTCCGATTCAAGCGATTTCTTTACTCACCAACAGAATGAACGGTGAGACCTTCCCTCCAGGGGGCGCGGTGTTCACGATGGACGTGGGATTGCGGGGCATCCGCCCTCCGCAGAAGTGCTTCCGCTTCGGCGGGTGAGGTGTGCGCCTGATTTGCGTTGCGTGGCACTGATGGGCCTCCAGGTAAAGACCAGGTGCGCCGAACCGAGTTGCCAAGAAATATCCAGATTCAGTTCCGGCCGATCAACGGAAAGAGCGATACTGACCCCACCTCTTTGGCTCTTCTGATTCTCAGAATCTGCACTGGGAGTATCCGGCTCGTCACGTTTGAGCCACATATTTCGCCCGATCAGCCCTCCACCCGCGTCCAGACCCATCCCGCAGGAGATCGGCCCTCCTGGAGCCGTCTTCTCGCTCTCATAGGCGGGGTCCAGGCAGAATATGGACATAGCCACGGTGCAACAATGACTATCACCCCCCGCAACGAGGACTACCTCTTCGTCAAACTGGACGAAGGGGAAGCCAGCCCCGACCTGGACTGGTACGAGATGGTGAGGGTCGAAGTGCCTGAGAGGGACAGGAGCTACTCAGATCAGCTGGGAGGCTGGTTGGTCCACAGGAGACACAAGCAACTGTTAGGAGTGCTGCATTATATCTATACCACGTTGACCGCGGAATCGCCCTCCAGTGCGGAACTGGAGCTCATCCCCAAGATGCTGGAGAGCATCCGGCACTGGAAGCCTCAGCAGAGGATTCTCTCACAGCAACTGGCCGAGATGACGGGATTCAGAAAGGAGCAGATGAGCAGGAACTGAGGAGGAAGAGGACATTCTGGACGAGGAGGCCCCCGAGGCGTGATGCCAAGGGGGCTTCCTCGCTTGCCTGCAACCTGCCTCAACACCTCCACCTCCCTCCACACCTGCTCCTCCAGCCAATCCCGTGCTTGCCTGACCGACCTGTCACCCGCCGCATACCGCAGGATCAGGTCGTGCAATAGGTCCAGGTCCGCCAGAATGTGGCGGCGCAGCTTCTCGGCATCCAGCATCCTGGCGCCCTCCTTTCTGGCGGGATGCCGGTGCAAGGGGGGGTGTGCCAGGGCAGATTGTAGCGGGGCAACAAGGTTGCGAGGATCATGCCCTCGAACAGGATGTTCAGCTGTAAAGTCCAAGCTGTTCAGGATGTTCGGTGGTAGCAGCAACCGAGAACGCAGTGTAAAGAGCCTACCGCATCTGCGTTGTCATGTCAACGTGACGCTGAAGTGGGGAGTGGCACACTTAGTGTCTACACATGACCGAAGCCGGCCGTCATCCACGATAGCAGGGCATACTGACTCCGTGAGATGTACATAGGGGAATCGCCTGCGGCTTGGCGTGCCGATCTTGAAGAGAGATTACCTCGATACGAGGCCGGGGCATCCGAGGTATGCGCACCCGCCACGACCCAGTTAGTGGCCGTCAAGGCAGCCTGCGATCGAATCTGTGGAAGAGACGGAACGGATCCCCGCGAGATAGAGGCTTGCCATCCCCCAGGAGGTACCTAGATTTCCGGTACATAGATGGCAGAGCTGCCTTCAGCGATCTTGCACGGAAGCGTTGGGACGCCTGCCTCGCTATGGACCTCGTCGGTCTCGTAGGACCAGGGCGAGGACTCCCTCCGTTTCCAAGGGCAACGTCGTTGAGTTGCTTTGCGCATCAGTCGGCGGTCCAGACCCGGTTTTCCATCTCCGGGTGAACGGACACGACGTCGGTCGGTGTCCTTGGACGTGCGGGAAGATATGGATTTGGATTACCATCCTGCCCAGTCGAGAAGGACCAGGCACCCCGTTTGGGATCACGAAAACCTTCTTTCGGTCCGTTGAACCCAATGCTTCCCAGGGCAGGAGCCCTCATCTGGTCGATTGGGTGGATTTCAGCTTCGACCTCGTTACGGGACTGCTGATCGAACAGTGGTTTGTGAGCGTCGATGGTCCCGGTGTCAAGAGCCCTGACGAAGAAGGAAATGACATAGAAGTCGAAAGAAGGGAACAGATTCTCAAGCCGAGGACCATTGTGCCTGATACTACCGCTTTCAATTCGGTATCTCCTACGGGCGTATTCACGCTAGATCTGCAGTCTATCGACAGGGCGGACCTGTCGATAGACACTGATGGGTCCTTCACCTTCGCGCCAGAGGAGAGCCATAGCGGCAGCTTCGGTCACCGAGCCACGGGTGGAGACATGGTGACTGAAGCGATAGTGGTGACCTTCGAAATCTACGCTGTCAATGACCTGCCCGTGGCTGACGCGGGGCCTGACCAGACGGGCACGACCGCGGTGGAGTGCATTTCAGCTATCGGGACCCAGGTAACACTGGATGGATCTGGATC
>JASLMQ010000485.1 GCA_030746455.1 Candidatus Latescibacterota bacterium | reverse complement strand
GAACAGGTCCGGGACCTCGTGCTCAAGCACGGCGGGGCGATGAGCGGCGAGCACGGGGACGGGCTCGTCCGGAGCTGCTGGAACGAACAGATGTTCGGTACCCGCCTCTACAATGCCTTCCGGGAGATCAAGCGGTGCTTCGACCCGAAGGGCCTTATGAACCCAGGCAAGATCGTCGATGCCCAGATGATGACGGAGAACCTCCGGTTCGGGGCCGCGTATCAAGCGCAGGACCTGAAGACCCACTTCGACTTCTCCGCCGACGGGGGATTCCATCGGGCGGTGGAGATGTGCAACGGCGTGGGTGCCTGCAGGAAGAAGCTCGAGGGTACCATGTGCCCGACCTACGTGGCCACCATGGAGGAGGAACACTCCACCCGCGGCAGGGCCAACGCGCTGCGCGCGGCCATCTCCGGTCAGTGGGAAGGGGGGCTGGGGGATCAACGCCTGTTCGACGTGCTCGACCTGTGCCTGGAATGCAAGGCGTGCAAGTCGGAGTGTCCGTCGAACGTCGACCTGGCCAAGCTGAAGTACGAGTTCCTCTCCCACTACTATCGGATCAACGGTCGGCCGCTGCGCGCCTGGTTCTTCGGCAACATCGAGGCGGTCAACCGACTCGGATGCGCGCTGGCGCCCCTGTCGAACTGGATCGCGGGCCTGGGCCTCAGCCGGCGCGTCATGGGTCTGATGGGCATCGCCTCACAGCGGCACCTTCCACCGTTCGCTCGTCCGACCTTCACCGAGTGGTTCGGCGCGCGGAAGGGCCTGAAGAGCCACCGGAAGGTGGTGCTCTTTCACGACACCTACCTGACCTACAACTACCCGAGCATCGGGATCGCGGCCACCGAGTTCCTCGAGGCGGCGGGAATCGAGGTGGTGCTGCCCGACAAGCGGTGTTGCGGCAGGCCGCTGCTCTCGTCCGGGATGATCGAGGATGCGAAGGCGAACGCCCGCCACAATGTGGCCACCCTCTATCCGCTCGTCGAGCAGGGCTGCGACATCATCGGGTTCGAGCCGAGCTGCGTTTCTATGCTCACCGACGACTACCTGGATCTGGTCCCGGGGCCGCGGACGCAGGCCGTCGCGGACCACGTCTACACCTTCGAGGGCTACGTGGACATGCTGCACGCGAGGGGGGATCTGGGGGTCTCCTTCCAGGACCTCGGCAAGAAGATCCTCTTCCACGGGCACTGCCACCAGAAGGCCCTCTGGGGCGTGGATGCGTCCGTGAGGGTACTTGGCCTGCCGCGGGGCTTCCAGGTCAGCGAAATCGACTCGGGGTGCTGCGGCATGGCCGGATCGTTCGGATACGAGGCCGAGCACTACGAGATGTCGCTCAAGGTGGGGGACGATCGGCTTCTGAGAATCGTCAATGACGCCCCGGCGGAGGCGGAGATCGCGGTCGCCGGCGTCTCGTGTCGGCAGCAGATCGCCCACGCGACAGGGCGGGCGGCTCGCCATCCCGCCGAGATCCTGCGGGACGCGGTTGCACCCGGGGGACCGGATGATGGATGACGTCCGAAGGCTCCATATCCGGGTCGGAGGTCGGGTCCAGGGGGTGGGGTTTCGGTACTTCACCCAGCGCGAGGCGACGCGGCTGGGCCTGGTGGGCTACGTTCGTAACATGCCCGATGGTGACGTGGAAATGGAGGCGGAGGGACCTGCCGAACAGGTAGCCGCGCTTGCGGAGGCCGTCAGGCGGGGCCCCGCGGGTTCTCACGTTCGGGATTTCCGCTCGAACGACAGGCCCGCAGGGCGGAACGAATCGGATTTCGAAATCCGCTTTTTCTAGGAGGAGGGAGACGTGGTCGATCTGGCAGCCTGTATTCGCGATATCCCCGACTTTCCCAAACCCGGGATCCTCTTCAAGGACATCACCACGCTTCTGGGCGACCCGGCCGCCCTGGAGTCGGCCGTCCAGCAGCTGGCCGAGCCCTATCGCGGGAAGGAGATCGACTTCGTGGCCGCGGTGGAGTCGCGGGGGTTCATCTTCGGGTCGTGTATCGCGCGGGAGCTCGAGGCCGGCTTCATCCCGATCCGAAAACCGGGCAAGCTCCCCGCGGAGACGATCTCGGCATCGTACGACCTGGAGTACGGCACCGACAGCGTCGAGGTCCACAAGGACGCGATCGAGGCCGGCCAGAAGGTCCTGCTCGTGGACGACCTGCTGGCTACGGGTGGGACGATGGAGGCCGCGTGCAGACTCGTTGGCGAGCTTGGTGGGACAATCGTGGGAGTGGCGTTTCTGATCGAGCTGACGTTCCTGGAGGGACGCAAGAAGCTTGAGGGGTATCCGGTCTTCTCGGTGGTGGAGTT
>JASLMQ010000484.1 GCA_030746455.1 Candidatus Latescibacterota bacterium | reverse complement strand
TGATGATCGCGTCGCTGCCTTCTCCCGCGAGAAGGGCGTTGATGTCGTTGCGAACCAGCCTTCCCCCGAGGGAGATCGAGTGGGTCGACACCTTGCTGTCGCGGCCCTGACGGGTCTGCATGGTGGCTACGTGGTGGGCTTCGTCGCTCTCGAGTCCCAGCTTGTAGTGGTCGACCACACCGCCGGCGCCGGCAACGACCTCTGTCACCGAGTTGGTGAAGTAGGCCCCCTCGCCGGTGTAGGACTCCACGACGGTCGCCTGGCTGTTGGCCCCGATCAGGACGAGCGTTCGCGGGTGGGACACGCTTGGTTCGTCGGAGGCCAGTGTCGAATAGTACACGACGTGCACTGGAGTCTCCAGGGCCACGCCGTCGGGCACGTGGATCAGGGCGCCGTCCGAGATGAAGGCCGTGTTGAGCGCCGCGAAGGGATGCTCCCTGTAGGGCGCGTGCCTGCCCAGCTGGTCGTGAACGAGGTCGTCGCCGGACTCGAGGACCGAGGCCAGGCTCTCGATCCGGACGCCGTCGGGCAGGCCGGCGGTCTGCGAATGCTCCGGAGAGAGATGGCCGTTGACAAAGACGAGGCGGACGGCGTCGGTCCATTGCTTCGCGAAGGCGAACCCGGCGGTCGGATCGGCCGAGGGCCTGCCCGATGGCGCTCCCCCAACGAAGCGATAGGGCACGCGCGTGATGGGCGCAACGCTGGTGTGTGACCAGTCTTCGTCGCGCGTGGTGGGGAAGCCCAGCTCGGCGAACTGGGAGATGGCCTCCTTGCGCAGGGAATGGACAGGCGTGTTCGACTTGCCGTTCAACGACTGCTCGAACTGCTTGAAGGCGTCTATGTAATGGTCCGGGGTCACGGTCTGCGTTGCCATTGCCAGCAGCCCTCCTTTGAGCCCGTTGATAAAGTCCGATTCGGCTTGCGCCCGGCCCTTGCGACCGAGGGCGGTGTTACGCTCGCTCGACGAATCCAGGGGATGCGCCTCGCTCGCAAGCCTTGCCCTCGCCCGCAATTGCTCGGGCTCAGCTGCGAAGCGACTTCTTCAACGGACTCCTATGCCTGGACCGTTGCGGCTTCGTTCTCGCCGCGGACCCAGTCGTAACCCTCTTGCTCCAGCTGCAGTGCCAGCTCCTTACCACCCGACTTCACGATGCGGCCCTTCAGCAGCACGTGGACGTAGTCGGGCACGATGTAGTTCAGGAGGCGCTGGTAGTGGGTCACAACGATCACGGAGTTCTCGGGGTTGGCCTCGTGGATCGCATTCACGCCCTGGCTGACGGTCTTCAGGGCATCGATGTCCAGGCCGGAATCGGTCTCGTCCAGAACCGCGAGCCGGGGTTCCAGAACGGCCATCTGGAAGACCTCGTGGCGCTTCTTCTCTCCGCCGGAGAATCCCTCGTTCACCGAGCGGTTGAGGAGGCCTTCGTCCATTTCGACGACCTTCAGTTTCTCCCTGGCGAGGGAAAGGAAATCGAGGGCGTCCAGCTCATCCTGGCCCCTCGCCTTGAGGACCTCGTTGAGCGCGGTCCTGAGGAAGTAGGCCGAGTTGACGCCCGGGATCTCGACGGGGTACTGAAAGGCCAGGAAGATGCCGGCCTGGGACCGCTCCTCAGGGCTGAGCTCCAGCAGATTCTCGCCCTCGTAGAGCACCTCGCCCTCGGTGACCTCATAGGCTTCGTGGCCCGCCAGGATCTGCGCCAGCGTGCTCTTACCCGATCCGTTGGGCCCCATGATCGCGTGGATCTCGTCCGGGTTGACCACGAGATCGATGCCGTGCAGGATCTCGACCCCTTCGACGGTGGCATGTAGGTTTCGTATCTCCAGCATTTCCAGTCCTTTCTTAACCAAGCCTGCCTGATTCGCAGAACCGAATCGGCCTCCAGAAGAAAGACCTTTGTTCGTCTGTTCAAGACGACGGACCACAGACCACGGACGATAGCTCGCCTCTTGTGTGGTCTGTCGTCCGTCGTCCGTCGTCGGGTTTCATCCCACGCTTCCTTCCAGGCTGATCCCTAGAAGCTTCTGGGCCTCCACGGCGAACTCCATCGGTAGCTCCGCGAGCACCTCCTTGCAGAAGCCGTTGACGATCATGGAGACGGCGTCCTCGGTGGAGATGCCGCGCTGGTTGCAGTAGAAGATCTGGTCTTCTCCAATCTTCGAGGTGGAGGCCTCGTGCTCCACCTGCGCGCTCGGATTCCTCACATCGATGTAGGGGAAGGTGTGCGCACCGCACTGATCGCCGATGAGCATCGAGTCGCACTGAGTGAAGTTGCGGGCGTCTTCCGCGCCCTTGAGGACCCTCACGCCCCCGCGATAGGTGTTCTGGCCGCGGAGGGCCGAGATGCCCTTCGAGATGATGGTGCTCTTCGTGTTCTTCCCCATGTGGATCATCTTCGTGCCCGTGTCGGCCTGCTGTCGGCCCGTGGTTACCGCAACGGAGTAGAACTCGCCGACGCTGTTGTCGCCCTGCAGGATCACCGAGGGATACTTCCACGTGATGGCCGAGCCCGTTTCCACCTGCGTCCAGCTGATGTGCGCGTTGTCGCCGGCGCACCTGCCGCGCTTGGTCACGAAGTTGAAGATGCCGCCACGCCCCTCGGCGTCCCCGGGGTACCAGTTCTGGACGGTCGAGTACTTGATGTGCGCTCCCTCCATGGCCACAAGCTCCACCACGGCCGCGTGGAGCTGGTTCTCGTCGCGCATGGGGGCTGTGCATCCCTCGAGGTAGCTGACGTAGCTTCCTTCATCGGCCACCAGAAGCGTTCTCTCGAACTGGCCCGTCTTGGCGGCGTTGATCCGGAAGTAGGTGGACAGCTCCATCGGAGAACGGACGCCCTTGGGGATGTAGCAGAAGGAGCCGTCGGTGAAGACAGCCGAGTTCAGGGCCGCGTAGAAGTTGTCGTTGTAGGGAACGACCGTCCCGAGGTACTTGCTGACGAGATCGGGATGCTCCTTGACGGCCTCGGAGAACGAGCAGAAAATGATTCCCAGGTCCGACAGCTTTTCGCGGAAGGTCGTGGCAACCGAGACGCTGTCGAAAACGGCGTCGACGGCGACACCGGCGAGCATCTTCTGCTCTTCCAGGGGAATTCCGAGCTTGTCGTAGGTGGAGAGGATCTCCGGAGGCAGATCGTCCAGGCTCTTCGGCCCCTCGGACTCCTTGGGCGCCGAGTAGTAGATGATGTCCTGGTAGTCGATGTCCGGGTAGTTCACCTTCGCCCAGATCTGGCTCGGCTTCCTGCGGGTGGGATCGTCCATCTTCAGCCAGTTTCGGTAGGCCTTCAGCCGCCACTCGAGCAGCCAATCGGGCTCCTCCTTCTTGGCGGAGATGAAACTGATGATGTCCTCATTCAGTCCCGGGGGGGCCGAATCTTGCTCGATGTCGGTCACGAACCCGTACTTGTACTCCCGGTTCGCCAGTTCGTGGAGCTCGTCGGTCTCCGAAGGCATCCATCTGCTCCTTTCGCGACCTTTGCGGGGTACCGTGTCCCCAGGCCACAAGCGACTTCTTTACAGAGGCTTCTGCTGAGATGCCCATAACATAACCAAACTGTACTAAAGTGTCAAGTTTAAATCCGGAATTTCTTCTCTTGAAATCGAAACGGATTAAATATATGTAAATATAAAACATACGCCAATGTCGCCTCGGCTACATGATGCCCGTGACGCGGGGGGCAGCACCCCCGTTTTCGCTTGACAGGCCGGCGGCGCATCATTATCATAAGGTATCTTTGTCTTAATTAGGTCGTTGAATTACATTTCGTTAGCTCTGCGTTTCCCCTGCCAAGGAGGCCGAACGTCATGCTTGGCGAGTATGCCAACGTCTTGATTTTCCTGGTTCTGGGCGTCATCTTCGTCGCCTTCAATCTCTTCCTGGGCAGCCTGATCAGGCCCCGGAATCCCTATCCCGAGAAGCTGACCACATACGAGTGCGGCGAGGAGCCGGTGGGCGGATCCTGGATCCAGTTCAACATCCGGTTCTATGTGATCGCGCTGGATTTCATCATCTTCGATGTCGAGGTCGTCCTGCTGTACCCGTGGGCGGTCGTGGCTCTGGACTTCGGCTGGTACGGGTTCGCCGCCATGTCGGTCTTCGTGGTCGTGCTTCTGCTGGGGCTCGCCTACGCCTGGAAGAAGAAGGCGCTGGAGTGGGTGCGCCCTCGCATACCCCAGCGCCCAGCCGCTGTGAGCGGCGTCGCCGCGGTCGGTGGCGGGGCGTGAACGTGACCTGTTAGCAGCAAGAAGGATCCACCTCAGGAGGCGTCTCACGCCGCAGGAGGGAAGTCGGCAGGATACAGCAGGAGGCGCACTGGCATATGGGAACCATCGACGGACGCTTCAACGACAACATCCTCATCACGTCCGCGGACTACTTCATCAATTGGGCCCGGCTCTCTTCGCTCTGGCCGCTCACGTTCGGCCTGGCCTGCTGCGCCATCGAGATGATGGCCACGGGGGCGTCGCGATTCGATTGGGACCGCCTGGGATGCGGCGTTCCGAGGGCAACCCCGAGGCAGGCCGACCTGATGGTGGTGGCGGGCACGGTGACCATGAAGATGGCCACGCGGGTGAAGACGCTGTATGACCAGATGGCGGAGCCCCGGTACGTGATCGCGATGGGGGGGTGCGCCACTTCGGGCGGTCCCTACTGGCAGCACGGCTACCACGTGCTCAAGGGCGTCGATCGGGTGGTGCCGGTTGACGTCTACATCCCCGGGTGCCCGCCGCGCCCCGAGTCGCTGCTCGAGGGGATCCTCAAGCTGCAAGATATGATTCGGGAGAAGACGATTGCTAAGACCGGGTGAACCTGAAACCCGGTCACCACGGAAGGCACGAAAAGCACGAAAAGTGCGAAATCCTGGGTGGGGGCAGCCCCAAACCCAGGATCACAGATTCGGAAGTGCGGGGTCAGGGCCCAGCGTCTGAGGCAACCGGATACAGTGAGGCATTCGGGGAACTAAAAGAGAGCGTGGGATGACTGCACAAGAGATCTTTGGGAAGCTGCAGGAGGAGTTCGGGAGCCGGGTGATCGACCTCACCGAGGCTGAGAACGTGCAGCCCTTCATCCGGGTCGCGCCCGAGGCGATCGGGGAGGTCGCGCTGTGGCTGCGCGACGACGAGGCGATGGGATTCGAGTCCCTGATGTGTCTGAGCGGCGTGGACTACCCCGACAACCTCACGGTGGTCTACCACCTGTTCTCTACGCCTCAGCGCCACAGGGTCGTAATGAAGGTCGAGGTCGACAGGGAAGACCCCCACGTGCCCACGGTGGAGCACGTCTGGAAGGTGGCCAACTGGCACGAGCGTGAGGCCTACGACATGTTC
>JASLMQ010000483.1 GCA_030746455.1 Candidatus Latescibacterota bacterium | reverse complement strand
TCACGGACGTGATCACCGACGACGCGCTCGACTTCCTGGACCGACACGCGGATGGCGAGGCGCCCTTCTACCTCAGCGTCCACTACACCGCGCCGCACAGCCCCTGGACCGGGCACCCGCAGGACATCGTAGACTCCTACGACACGTGTCCTTTCGAGTCGTGCCCTCAGGAACCCAAACACCCCTGGGCCATGAGCCTGACCACCAACTGCCTTGGCAACAGGGAGATGCTCAAGGGCTACTTCGCCGCGGTCACCGCGATGGATGCGAACGTGGGCCGCATCCTGGACCGACTGGAATCCCTGGGAATTCGAGAGAACACCGTTGTCTTCTTCGTCAGCGACAACGGGTTCAGCTGCGGGCACCACGGCTTCTGGGGCAAGGGGAACGGGACCTATCCACTCAACATGTACGAGAACTCCGTCAAGGTCCCCTTCCTGGCCAGCCATCCGGGGAGGATTCCGGCGGGCTACGTGCAGAACGCCACGGTCTGCTCCTACGACTTCCTGCCCACGCTGCTCGACTACGTCGGCCTTCCCCTGCCCGAGGGCCGCAACCTGCCCGGCCACAGCTTTCTACCTTCGCTCGCCGGCGAGAGCGACGAGGGCCGCGACGGCGTGGTCATCTACGATGAGTACGGTGACACCCGGATGGTCCGCACGCGGGAGTGGAAGTACATCCATCGATACCCCGATGGCCCCAACGAGCTCTACAACCTGGTGAAGGATCCGGACGAGCGGAACAACCGTGTGGACGATCCCAACCGGACCGCCCTGATCGCCGAGATGAGGAAGACGCTCGAGGACTGGTTCGCGCAATACGTCGACCCGGAGAAGGACGGTGTCGGCCGAGGGGTCTCGGGCAGCGGACAGATGCGCCCCATCGGCGGAACGTGGGAGGACGACCGCCCCCCCTTCGTCGAGCGCTACCCGGAATAGGATCGCGCTGGGCTTCGCCACGTCGAGCGCAGGGCTGGAACCCCTGGGCTCACGGCTGGGAACCCCTCCTTCGTCGGGCTGCCGGTCCTCCCGGTCTGTTGTACGAACCGCGAAGGAGCAGCCGGAGTTGCGGCGGGGTGGCAGGGAGCTCCCGCCTTGGGTACAGACAGCACCGTCCTGGAGCACGCACGATGCCTGCGGGACGCTGAACTCCGGGCGTGGATCCCCACGTCGCTCTCAGTCCGCCGACGCCAGGGCCTTCCCCCATCCGGAATGCTGCAGTTTTCGTGCCCGGAGCCTGTCCCGGATGGAATCGCAGTAACACTCAAGTAGCGGATTGGCTGCATCCGGGATGTCTTTCGTGGCAACCGGGTTCTGACGTATCAGCGTGCTGCCCCTACATCGAGTTCCTGCCGGCGGAGCTGTCCGAGAGTGTGCTGCGTCGGGACCTCGTAGCCGACGAGCTCACGATGGCCGATGGCCGTATCCCGCTTCCCGAGCGCCCCGGGCTGGGCATCGAGCTCAACCCCGAGGCCCTCGCCCGCTATGAAGTCGACCACGAAAACTAGCAAGGAGGCATAACTGTGTCCGCACAGGCATTCACCACCCGCTCCGGCCGTGGCACGCACCCCATCCCCGAAGGCTACGGCCCCCGGGGGCCCGTAGGTCCGAGTGACGAACAGCTGACCGTTGAGTCCCCGGCCGCGGTCGTCGATGCGCCCGGAAGGCACGATGCCCCGTACCAGGCCTACCCGGAGGACGCCTCCGGGGCCTTCCGCGAAGCCATCGGTGAGGCCGTGGGCAAGGGCGGCGGAACCGTCTACGTACCGCCCGGAACCTACCGGATCGATGACACGGTGTCGGTACCGGGCAACATCACGATTCACGGAGCGGGCCGCTCCACACTCATCTACACGGCCGAGCAAACCACGGTCTTCGTCACCGAGGGCGACAACATCCGCTTCACCCAGTTCCGGCTCCAGGGCCTCACCACCGTTCGGATGTTCCAGAACAGATCCAAAGGGATCAGCATCACGAACGGCTGCACAGGATGCCGGGTGGACCACCTCGAGCTCTTCGCCTTCGGTCACTTCGCCATCGGCGTGACCGACAACGCAGAGGCCACCGTCGAGTACGTCTACGACCACCACAACACGCAGAACGGGTACGGCTACGGCGTGATGGTCGGCGGTGGTGGGCACGCCGTGGTCACCGACTCCGAGCTCGAGCAGAACCGGCACGCCATAGCCTCCAACGGCGCGGGGACGATGTACAAGTGCCTCCACTGCTACATCCACGGCGACGACGAGACCTACCGCGTGGGTGCCCTGGACACACATCCGGGCATGTCCGGGGAGATCGAGATCGCCCACAACTTCGTCGAGAGCCAGCGCACGGGCCTCTCTCTCTCCGACGGCTCGGGCCGGATCCACCACAACGTCTTCCGGAACGTCAGACGCTTCTGTAACATCCATCCGGGCATCCACAACGGCCAATACATCGAGGGCTCCGAGGTCCACGACATGGTCTTCGAGGACAACGTCCTCGAGAATGTCGAGATCCCGTTCGAGATCATGGCCGGAAGGGACATCACGGTCGACGGCGAAGTCCTCGACCTGCCACCCAGCCGCACCCACGCCGACGTCACCGTGGAGGAGGACTCGCAGAAGGCCATCGTGGACGCCATAGCATCCGTCGAGGCGTCCGGCGGCATCGTCTTCATCCCCTCCTGGACCTACGAGCTCGACGCACCGATCCGCGTCCCCACCGGGGTCACCCTTGTCGGCGACGAGGGGTCCACGCGGCTCGTCGCTTCCGGTGACCGTCCGGCCCTGATCGTCGCGGGTGACAACACCAGGCTCTGCAGGCTGGTGCTATCGCGCACCGAAACCGCCGAAGGCCCCGACGCCGCCGGCGTGATCGTCGAGAGCGGCGCCGACCTCCGCGTCGACCGCTGCCGCATCAGTGGCCATCCGCGGTGCGGCATCCTCTTCCGCGGAGGGTCGGGCACGGTGGAGCAGAACGCCTTCGCCAATTGCGGAGACGCGGCCGTCATCTCCGAGGGCGCCGAAGTGACGCTCCAAGGTAATGAGGTGGAGGAAGGGGAAAAGGAGTTGGTCGAGGCGTGATGCAATCGGATCCGAAACCGTCCACTGAGCGCGGGTCTGGGTTGCGAGGAGCTCCCGAGTCAGGCACAAGCAAGAAGGCTCCGACACCACCACAGACACCGGTAGGGCGCTGGACCGGTGAGAGCCCACCACCTGGGCGTTCGCGGGAGCTGGCCGCTCCAAGCTGACACACCTGTCCCGCAAGCGTAGACGCTTGTAGGCCGGGGACAGGCGGCAGCCTGTGGAACCCAAGGGAACAGGAGTCCAGCCCGACGCAGGAGGGCTTCCTGCCTCCCCAGCGAGGGGATTCATCCCCTCGCTGGCATCGGATTGGCATCTGTACCAGGGCCAGAGCAACCAGGTTACGCAGTGACAAAGGGTGTCGTTCGCAGCAATGCCAATCCCGTAGGCACGCGCGGCTCCAGGTAGATCAGCTCGCGCCTCACACGCGCCGTCGTACCCCAATCAACCACTCCAAGGAGACCCATCTCCATGATCCGACTATCCGTCTGGCACGGCGGTCTCACCGACAGCTACCTCAAGCGGGTCACCCAGCTCGGCGCGGAATGCTTCGACTTCGGTGGCGCCGGGGACTTCCCCGGCATGAAGGAGCAGGGGTATCCCGACCTCGATGAGGTGATCAAGATCCGCAAGCGGATCCGTTCCTGGGGCCTCGACATCAACAGGGTCACGCTCCCCGACATCACCGAGGCCTTCATGCAGGACCGTCCCGGCGGCGAGGTGGAGCTCGAGAACACCTGCAATGCGATGAAGGTCTTCGGCGAGGCCGGGGTACCGATCGTACGCCAGCGCTTCGCCGGCGACACGTTCAACGAGCAGCTCGTCCGGTTTCGGGCGCCCCACCGCGGGGGCTACCTCTCCCGCTCGGAAAGCCTCGAGCTCAACAGAGACAGGCCCGATACCCCCGATCAGGAAGCCCTGGAGCGCTGGTGGGAGCGCTTCTGCGCGGTCTACGCCGAACTCGTCCCCCTGGCCGAGGAGTACGACCTCAAGCTCGCCCTCCATCCTTCCGACACCCCTTTACCCGACACGCCCTTTGGGGGTTTGGGCTACCACCGCGTGATCGACGCCTTCCCGAGTCGTAATGTCGGCTACCTCTACTGCTGCGGCACCCGGGCCGAAGCCGGGGGCACGCCGCTCATCCTGGACGAGATCAACAACTACGGCCGAAAGGGCCGCATCTTCACCGTTCACTTCCGGAATGTGCGGGGAAGCCTGGCCACGGCGCGCGGTTTCGAGGAGGTACTCCTCGACGACGGCGACATGAACATGTTCAAGGTCCTTCTCGAGCTTCAGAAGGTAGGCTTCGACGGCTGCGTCAATCCCGACCACATCCCGCCTATCGAGGGAGACAGCGAGGGCCCGAGCCACGGCCTCGCCTACTCCATCGGCTACATCCGCGCCCTCCTCGCCGCCATCGCCGCGCTACCCTAAGAGGTCTGATTCCGGACTCCCGTTCTCGGATCGGTCTGGCCCATGCGACGTGCTGAATGCATTGGGATTCCGCTCAAGGCGGTCGACTACGGCAACGCCCACGCTGCCTTCGCGCCAAGCCGCAGGGGCCGCCCTGGGATGTTCTACATCTCCTACTACGCCACCACGGGATGCGAGCTAATCGGCTACCACTCGGAGAGCGGAGAGCTCGTCAAGGTCCCCCTCCCCCTACGATCCAGAGCGCCCCTGGCAACCCGGCAAGGAGAAGGACAGCAACCCTCGCGAGCTCGGCCCGATCGGCCACGGTCAGTACCGTACCTGCGCCACGGTGCTCGGGCCCGACGGCAACATATGGGCCGGCAGCATCCCCGACTACAACTCCGGGCCCACCGGCGCCCTCAGCCGCTGGGATCCTCGCACCGATGAGCACACATCGTGGACCGACCTCGTGCCGGGAGGCGCCATCCGGGCCATGGTCGCCGACGATCGCTGCCTCTACTGCGCCGGCGGCGGACGATTCTTCGCGTGGGATCCCCGTTCGGAGCGCAAGGTCTGTGAGCTGGAGCTCAATGTCTCCGCGTTGGTGCTGCTCCAGGATGGCTGCGTCCTGCTGAGTGTGGGGTCCGATCTCACGGTCTTCGATCCCGCGCCAATGTCGATCGCCCGCATCGACCCGATCGCGGGCACGGGGGAGAAGATCGCGAACGTGGGCGGCACCCTCCTCACCGCCGACGCCCGCGGCGACCTCTACTTCGCCAGACACGCCGAGCTCTTCCGTCTCGCCTGACGCCCCATTTTGCCTTTTGTATTTGAGATTTTGCACTTTGCATTTCCCCGCCTCTCCGAACTTGCGCCTGCAGTACCCACCTTGCAATTTCCCGCCTCACCTCCCATGCACCGTGCCGGCATATACCGCCTAACTACAGGCTGAATCCCGCTTTCTCTCCCTGCTCACCTTGGTGGCACATCCCTTGCGTTCCCTCCCGCCAGCGAGTCAGACACCCCACGCATACCGGGAGGGTCGACCCGAGGAGCAGCGATGAAATCGCTAAGCGTCATACTCACCGCCGCGCTGCTTGGGCAGCTCGCCTACGCGCCAAGCGCCGCGCGAGCATCGGGCGTGGATTCAGGGCACAGGGCGGCAACGCAGTTCTTGGGTGGGCTCTTTCTCAGCGGTGTCGCTGTGGCAGGGACAGTTGGCATTGCTGCTGCTTTGCCCATCAACGACAGCAACTCGCAATGGGATTCGGGCGAGATCATACTGATATTCGGCACCCCCGTGGCCTTCCTGGTGGCGAACTCCGCCGCGGTCCACCACATCGGCAAGCGTATCGAGAAAGGGGCACATGGCCGCTTTGGGCCCACATTCCTGGGTGCACTTTGCGGATTCCTCGTCGGTGGTAGTGCGGCAGTGTGCATCGGCAATACCTCGGAGGGGGATTCTAAGGGCTGGGTCGTCGGCCTGACCGCTGCGTGGGTGTCCACGACCCTAGGCGCTGTCATCGGGTACGACCTCTCGAGACCAGATGCACCTGCAGTCCTGAATGCCCAGGCCGGACACGTCAAGTTGGGTGTCCCGGTCCCTAAGCTGGGCATGTCCCTACAGCCAGATGGCCAGCCGCAGGCCCGTTGGGAACTCCCTCTCCTCAGCGCAAGATTCTGAGGCAGGCCGCGCTCGACAGTCTCTCCTTGACTTCTCCTATTTCTCGCTTGATCATACCTGTTGAGAGGGATCGGAAGAGCTCCCTCAGCCTGTACTGCAGAGCACGACCTATGCGACGTTCCTCCCTTTCGCGCCTGGAGCCTGTCCCGGCCGGCTGCAGGGATGCCACTGCTATAGGTCGTCAATTCCAGCCGGGACGTCTTTCGTAGTTCCGGTTCTAGGTGTTTAGGCCAAGGGCCCTGCAATGAGAATCGCAATCGCTGAAATCGGCCAGGAAACCTGCTCATTCAACCCCGTCCCCACCACGCTGGAGTACTTCGAGGGCTACGGCCTCTTCCTGGGTGACCGGATCCTGGAGATGATGCCGGGTGTGGGCATGCTGGGAGGCTTCCTGGACGTCGCCAGTGAGCAATCGGCCCCAGTCGAAATCGTCCCCATCATCCGGGCGTGGGCCGGGGCCTGCGGGACCATCACGGCGGAGGCGCTGGAGTACTTCGAAGACAAGCTGGTGACCGGCCTACGGGAGGCCATGCCGCTGGACGGCATCTT
>JASLMQ010000482.1 GCA_030746455.1 Candidatus Latescibacterota bacterium | reverse complement strand
GCTGACCCCGTCCTCGCAGGACGGATTCGGACGGCGCTGTCTGCTGGCCTGTCGGTACACAAAGGAACGCGCCGGCCTCCGCATCCTGCGGAAGCCGGCGCCAGGGTGAGTGGCCGACTATCGGGGGGATTCTTGCTCTTCCTTCGCGTTCTTCGTGATCGAAGCCTGCGCCGAGTAGGTGTCCGAAGGACGCCGCATCGAGGGGCGGTCCAGCTTAGCCTCGATCCGACGAAATCGGGGGGTGCGAGTGGCGCGAAGCGCCTGGGTACCCAGGTTCCACCTCGGGGCCAGGCCTGGATCCTTCATGCCTCCCTTTGTGAGCCAACACCCCGGCCTTCCTCCACCTGGATATGCCCTTCTTTCGTGTCTTTCGTGGTGACCGGGTTCTGTCGAATCAAGGTTAGCCTTGGCCTACAGCCCCTCGGAATAGGGCACCAGCTTGTGCCCGTATGACGGGTGGCGCAGCTTGTTGAGCGCCCGCGCCTTGATCTGGCGTACCCGCTCGCGCGTCAGCTGGAACTTCGACCCGATCGCCTCCAGCGTCATTTCATCTGAGCCGTCGGTCAGGCCGAAGTAGAGCAGGATCACCTGCCGCTCCCGCTCGTCGAGGTTCTCCAGAACGGACACGATCTCATCCTTGAGTGCCGTTCGCATCACCTCGGATTCGGGCGACTGCTGGTTATCGTCGCTCATCAGGTCCAGTAGACTGTGCTCCTCGTCGTCTCTGAGTCTCGCATCGAGCGACACCGTGGGCTGGGCATTGGCCAGCAGATCGATCACCTGCTCCTCCGTCAGGCCCAGCTCCTCGGCGATCTCGCACTCCGGGGGGGGATCGGGGTCCTGCCGCGCCCGGCTCTTCGTGTACCGCGTAATGCGCTGCAGAAGCTCGACCCGGTTCGAGGGAAGCCGCACGGTGCGCGAATGGTCGGACAGCGTCTGTAGGATCGACTGTCGGATCCACCACACCGCGTAGGAGATGAACTTCACACCCTTGGTCTCGTCGAATCGCTCGGCCGCCGTGATCAGCCCGATGTTGCCGGCACTGATCAGATCCTCCAGGGCGATGTCCGGGTTCTGGTACTCCCGTGCCACGCGAACCACGAACCGCAGGTTGGCCTGAACCAGCCTGTCTCGTGCGTGGATGTCCCCATCGCGGATCCGGGCGGCAAGGGCCACCTCTTCCGCTCCGGAGAGCGGCTGTGAAACGGCCACGTCTTTCATATACTGAGCAAGGGCTCCGTTTGTCTCGTCTGCGACGGCTCTGGCGGCTGCGGCCATGGTGATCATCCCCCTTTCCGAGGGACCTCCTGATGCTCGAGTTCGGATTATCTGGCAGTCGATGCTCCAATGCTGCCGTCCGCGTATTGCCAATGCACAATGCGTGCCGTCGAGGGCACCCCACCGGCCACTGATCCAGGGGATGTGGTGCAACTCGTTGTCTAGTCTGGCCTTGTTTCCGCTATGCCTTTCGCCATCAACGGATCCCCTGGTGAGACCCGTCACAAGGCTATTGGGTGTGTCCCCCGGCGCTGGCAGATTTGCACCAGCCAGAGGCGGATTGCAGCCCATGCAAAGAGAGTGCAGTCCGGGCAATGGGAGGTAGGGGCACGCCCCGCCGTGCCCCTACGGGGATTTCCCTCGCAATATCAACAGCTTAGGTCATCCAGCAGGCACGCGGACCGCAACGTCAGGCCGTGGCACGGAAAGTGCATACAGACCCTCCGGGGATTGTGATCCACGGAGCCGCAGAAACGGCTCCTGGGTGAGATGGAGGAAACAAGCCATGGCCAACATCCTCGTGATCTACGACGATGCGCAGGTTCGAAGGGTGCTGCGCGAGATCCTGGAGGAGGCCGGTCACACGGTCACCGAAGCCCCCTCAAGACGAGCCCTCGACTTCTCGCAAACCCCACTGAAACAATTACTTACTGAAACACAACGATTTAGCGTTTGTCGCGTATGTCCGATCTGTCCGCAAATGGGGTGACTTTTCTCAAGCTCTGACACAAATCTCAGCCTTCAGTGACAGCCCTCATACGATACCCTCGCCTGTGCACAAAGTTCCTCAGGATCGGGCCCAAGGCCCTGGTAATCCTGGTCGTCGCATCAGCGATTCTCTTCAACTCGTCTACCCAATCCTCGCTCCCCACCTGGCCGCCCAAGTAATCTTCCATCGATGCGTCGGCGAAGTAGAAGCGCGTCGCCTGCACGCTCCCGCCCAACGATACCCGCGGCTCGGAAGGCGGATCGCTGAAATATCTCTCCCGATATCCCCTACGGATCCCTCTCTCGTCGTAGCGGAATGACACCTTGCTCCGGAACCCCGCCAGGTACTTGCCCAGACGGGATCTCGTGGGCTTGCCCAGGGCCACTGCGACCAGCGCATCCCAGGTGTCCCCCGCCCGGCGCGGCATCTGCCTGCGGACGGCCTTGAACGTGGGGGTCTCCAGATCGTACGTGTGGCGCTTGATCAGCTCGAGCAGCTCGTGAATCAGGGCGAGCTGGATCCTGATGACGTAAGTCTCCATTGCCGTGTACGTGCCAGAGACCTGCCTGGGCGTCCAGAACACGTGAGGCTCTTCCTTCTGCAGAAGCTCGTAGGCGTATAGGGCGTCCTTGCAGTCGTTGTGGACGAGACAGAGAGCCAGAACGAAGTCGCAGACCGACTGAGGCGTCTCGTCGTCCCCCTCGAAGACCGCGGGATCGAAGGTCTGGAGGCGGCTGAGCTTCTGGAAATCGTCTTCGAAGGGAGTCACGATATCACCAGTCCCAGTGAATCTTCCCTGATGTAGCCTCGCATCCACAGCTGCCCAATATCGTTCGGGCTGAAGTCATCGCAGTGACGGCATCCATCCATTCATACCGCCGGAAAGATAGGGCGCCCAGGAGGCGAGAGCAACAGGAACAAGGGATAGGCCGGTCCGGCCACTGACCCACGACAAAGCCCCCTTGGCATCGTGCCTTGGAGGCCTTCCGGTGGCCAACATCGGCCATCCGATGGTGCACCGTCGGGATAGCCTGAGAAACTAGCTCAAGTCGCTGAGGATTCGTCAACCAGCCTGTCCGCCAATTCCTCGATCTTCTCCCTCATCGCCAGCTTCTCGAGCCACGCGTCGGGTATCCCCTCGACTCCGTAGTATGCCCCCGCGATCTGCCCGCACACGGCACCCGTCGTATCCGCATCATCCCCCAGGTTGACCGCCCTCAAGATCGCCTCTCGGAAGCTGTCCGTCTGGTGGAAGCACCACAGCGCAGTCTCCAAGCTCTCCACCACATACCCGCTCCCACGGATCTCGCCTTCCACCTTGCCCCAGTCGGTCTGGCTACCTGCGGAAGGGACTACACGAGATTAGGGAAATGGGGTCGACGGCATTTAGCCGTCGACCCCATTTGCGTGCTCCCGGGCCCCACGAGTGACCTTTGCCCGCACCGGTGCGAGGCCGTATCTTGTCTCCGCCCGAGGAGCAATCGGTGTCGCTGATCCGTCGAAATCCAGGGGAGCGTGACGATGAAGCCAGGGATGTGGACCAGCTACCTCCACGAGCTGTCGCCGGAAGACATGGTCGTCTGGTTCGCAGAGAAGGACTGGCTCCACCTCGAGCTGTCCGACGAGCACGGCGCGGAGCTCCTTCGCAGGGGGAGCCCTGAGGGCGTTGGTTCGAAGCTCCGTACCTTCGCCGAGGACCACGCGGTCCGCTTCCCGCAGGGCCATCTCTGGCTCAAGTTCGACATCACGGCGAAGGACCCACAGGAATCCCTCGACGACCTGAAGCCCTGGCTCGACCTGTTCGACGCGCTGGGCGTTCGGGCGTGCGTGCTTCACCCGGGCGGCAAGGCCCTCCTGGACCGGGGCGTCGATTCCGGTTCGGTCCGAGGTGCCCGGATCGAGGCCCTGGGCGCCATCACCGACTACCTGCGCGACACCGATCTCGTGATCTGCCTCGAGAACATGGCGCGCATGGAGGACGCAGGGCAGCTGCTAGACCTCATTCAGGGTGTGGGCGCAACCAACCTGGGGATCTGTCTGGACACGGGACATCTGCATCTGGCGGGCGGCAACCCGGCCGAGTTCGTCCTGCAATCCGGGGACCTCCTCCAGGCCCTCCACATCGCCGACAACGAGGGAGAGACCGACCAGCACCTGATGCCCTTCGGCCGGGGAACCGTCGACTGGGACGGTTTCGTCCCGGCGCTGAAGCGGATCGGGTACGAGGGGCTCTACAACTTCGAGA
>JASLMQ010000481.1 GCA_030746455.1 Candidatus Latescibacterota bacterium | reverse complement strand
CGGGATAGCCGGTCAGGATGTCGTCGCGACGGCCCTCGCCCTGGTAGCCGAAGACCTGGAAGGCGATGGCGGGCATTCGCATTGAGGCCTTCCGGGCCACTGGCAGCGAGATGGCGTGCGCCAACTCGTGGGTGAGCACATTCCGGAGCCAGTTGGTCTTCGTGCCCCGGAACTCGAACTCGATGTTGATGCTGGTGGCCCATAGCTCGATCGTGCCGAGGTGGTAGTAGGTCAGCCCGTTGCCGATGTCGTCCAGATCTCTCAGTATCAGGCGGATCCGGTCCTCGGGCACGTAGTCGTAGAGGCGCGTGATGGACCCGAAGACGTCCTCGGCTGCCCGGGCGGCCCGGGTCGCGAATCCCTCGAGCCCCTGGTGGTAGGTGATGCTGAAGTGTTCGGTCTCCAGGACCTTCCAGGACAGGTCCGACCGGTTCGCGCCTGCCTCGAGCTGGGCCCACACCAAGCCCGGGAGCAGTAGGAGCAGGAGGCAGACCAGTAAGGTCTCGCACCGGTATGACCGAAGGGTCCGATGTCCCGTGGTGCGGAGGTCGTCCGAGGACGAGCTGAGTCGGGATTTGGGGGTTGTGACTTCCATAGGTCAGCGGATGACGGCGGCCTTCACGAATCGGACCTCCGAGCGGTCGGACGCTGTCGCCTCGACGCGACAGATATAGAGGCCGCTTGCATAGTTGCGCGTATCCCAGGGGATCTCGTTGTCCGTTTTCGGCACGGGATTCTGCAAGGTCATTCGGTCGACGACCTCCCCGAGGGCGTTCAGAACGGTGACGTTCACCTGCGCCGCACGGCCCAGGAAGAAGCGGATGCGCGCCAGGGTATTCCGGACCGGATTGGGGTAGCAGTAGACGCGGCGGGGTGGCAAGAGCTCGGCCGTCTCAGCTGGCGGTGACTCGACCGGGGTATCGAGCAGGCGGCCGGCATTCCCGGGCCCGCCACCCGCCTGGCCCCAAGCGACCCGTCCTGCAGAGGCAACGCCGGCTCCCAGGTGCCAGAGATGGAGGTCACCGGTTCGGGTGAAGGCCACGAGCTCCAGATCGCCGTTCTGGTCCAGATCGTCCACCAGGGGCGACACGCCCAGGGGTCCAAGGGCGGTGAGGGGGAAGCCGGCGAGGGGCGACCCGTCCGCAGACAGCCCGTAAAGGATGCCTCCTGCCGAACCGGCCAGGATCTCGGGGATCCCGTCGGCATCGAGGTCGGCCACCACAGGGGGCGCCTGGATGAGGCCGGCATCGTCCTTGAGCGGGAGTTCCAGGACGGCGTCGGCCTGGGCCACCCCGTTGAAGCGAACGGCCCAGAGGCGGCCGCGCCCGCCGAACATGATCTCGACGAACCCGTCGGCATCGAGGTCGGCCAGGACCGGGCCGGAGCCCGCACCTCCCGGAACGGCCGAGCTCTGTGACAGCAGGCCGTCGAGGCCGAACACGGAAGCGACGCCGCGGGTGTCGACGATGACGATTTCGTCGGTTCCGTCGCGGTCCAAATCGGCAACAGCAGGGCCGCCCACGGGCGGATCACCAAGTTCGGCGATCGGGCTTACCTGTCCCGAGCCCTCAATGACGAAGAGCTCACTGGTCCAGGTGAGGACGACGATCTCGTTGGCCGGGTCCGCGTCGAAGCTGCCCAGAGCCAGGGCCGAGATCGATCCTGCCCCCACATCAACGGCACCCCCCTGCCCGGAGTGGAGGCCCCACTCGACGCGTCCGTCCGACCATCCCCACACGTCCGTCGGTGCCCCGCCCGGGAACGCGCCGATCATCGGCGGGGCCGAGAGCACAGCGCCCCGGCGGCCGGGGTCGTCGACGGAAAGGGACTGGAAGCGACCGTTGGCCCACACGAACGGGGTATCGCCGGCGGCGAAGACGAATTCCTGTGACCCGCCCGTCACCAGGTCGCCCACCGCCGCGACAAAGGAGGAGGCAAAGGTCAAGGGCGGGGAGGGGTTTCCCTCGAGGTCCCAGGAGCTGACCTCGGCGCCCTGGCCCCACAGAATCTCCTTGCGCCCATCGCCGTCGAGATCCAGCGCCCTGGGTGCCTGGAGTCCGGGGGCGCTCAGGCCCGTGATGGGCCAGCGGCCCGGTCTGCCCCCAAAGGTGATCGCCACGGTGACCGTATCACCCGGCGGGCTGAGGACCTCGACGCCGATACCCGTGGGGTAGCCCAGGTTGCTGCTGGAGCCGGGCTGCGTGTCCGGACCGAAGCGGGTCGCGTTTCCCTGGTAGAAGGGGTCGAGGGGACCGCCCTCGATCGTGGCGAGGGATATGAAGCCGTCCTGCACGACCCGTCCGGCAGAGACGTTGCCGATATCCTCGAGTCCGTCGGCTTCTTCGAGTGAAATGCCGCGACGGAACAGCGATGTCACCCCGTTGGTGGCGATCCTGAACCGGGGGTTGCTGTTGATGGGATTGTCGTTGTCGCTTGCCCGGAGGACGGCATCGTCAACGTGCCAGATCAGGAGCCCGGATCCCGGAATGAAGGCATCATAGTCGTCCACGGACACCCACACGCCGGTCGAGTTCTCGCCCGAGAACTGGACCTGTGGCAGGCGACCGTGAAGCGCGAGACGGGATGCGCGATTCTCGAGAAGGAAGTACTCGTCGGCGCTAATGGGTATCCGGACCGCCTGGGGTAGGTCGGCCCGTATGTGGGGCGCGGCGATCCGCACGGTGTCGCCGTGGGTCACCACGTGCGGTGTGAGCCATCCGAGCCGGATGCGCGACCAGGCCATCATGCCGCTGGGAATGAAGCCGACGAGCAGCGTGTCGGCGGGATCCCCAGTAAGCGACTGCAGACCCAGGCGCGCTGCCGACAGGGCGTTGATGTTGCCCGTGTCCATCAGGCTCCAGTCGCCCACGGCGGGCAAGCCGTCCTCGAAGTTCGACAGACCGGGCAAACCGAGCTGGTTGGCGAAGAAGCGTGCTAGCGTACCGTTGAGTCCGCCGCGTCCGTCGGTGCTGATGGCCTCGGGGAGAAGCATGCCCCCGGTCACGGCGTGGGTCCCCCCGTCTACCGGAATGGCCCCACCT
>JASLMQ010000480.1 GCA_030746455.1 Candidatus Latescibacterota bacterium | reverse complement strand
GAAACCCGGCACCACGAAAGACACGAAAAGCACGAAAGAAAGGCATATCTGGGTGCAGGAAGGCCCGGGCATTGGGTCACAAAGGATGGCGTGAAGGATCCAGGCCTGAGCCCGAGGTGGGACCTCGATACCCAGGCGCTTCGCGCCACTCGCACCCCCCGATTTCGTCGGATTGAGGTTAACCCTACACACCCTGCGCCCGATACGATCCAGCAAGCAGAGCCAGTCCATCGCAGGCCTACCGAATCGGCCTGCACTCGATACGTTGGCTACGGGCATTCAGCGAGGCCTTCTCTCGACGTACAGGTCTCGGTCGCACTCCGGTCCTCCTGTCGGCGGCGGCACGGGTCAGACGCGCTACCCGCCCGCCATAGCTCGGAGGGCGACGGCGGGCCAAGCGTTGCCTGGAGCTCTGAACTCGGGGTCAAATCAACCACCAGTTTTCGGGACTGACGGATTCCAGGCTGAAAGACTGCTGGTCCTCAGGTAGCGATTCGAGGAGTTCCCTGGCCTTTTGGCCGATTGCCTCCGCGGCAAGCTCCACGTTCCGTCTGCCGACATCGGCCGAGGCGTGTTCCCGTGGATCCAGGCCACCGATCCCGTCAGGCGGCTGCATATCCGGAGCGAGGAGACCCGTTCCAAGTTGAGACATGTCCACGAGGCCGGGATAGAAGAACAACATGTTGGATGTCTCCCACTTGGCCGCGTGATCCGAGTTGGACTCCTCGCACTGGCTGAGACTCATTTCCCACAGACCGATTCCCCGGACGGTTCCATCTGCCAGGACCGGCTTGAGGCCTTCGTTGATCAGCTCGATCTGCGTCTGGACGTTATGCCCCGAAACGCCGATGATGACGCGAAAGCCCGTTCGCTTCAGCTGCTTGAACAGCGCGGTCACCATCGAAAGCTTCCATTCGCGGTCGGTCTTAGCAAGCTCGGGTCTTCCCTCGTTGTAGTCGGCGTGGGGGAAGTAGACGGGCGGGTAGACGACCCCACCGAATTCCTCGGCAGTCTTGACCAGAATGCCATGAGCTTTGAGCGCGTCGTTACCAAGCGGGAGATGGCGGCCGTGCCATTCGATGAGACCGAAGGGCACATACACCACGGGGAAAACACGCGCCGCTGCTTCCAGTTGGGCAGGTTGCATGAACTGCATCTGTACGGATGTAGGTAGATCGTTCGTCATTTTGCTTTCCCTTGATTTCCGGTTGGGCACATCACCTACTTAAGCTTATACGAATCAGGATCTGCCAGGACCTCCTGCATCACCCTCTCTCGTATGGCTGACATCTCCCCGCTCTCTACCATCTTCTGAAACTCACTATCCAGCTTTGTAATGAGCGCAGTGTGTTTCTCGTGCACGTAGGCATAGAGGAGCGACTTCCCCAGGGCTTTGGGGAGAGGTTCGATGGTGGATTCGAGTCCGGATTTCCTCAGCTGTATGAGACCGTTGAATCCGGCATCAAGCGCCACGTCGGCTCTACTCATCTTGAGAAACTTCATCATGCTTTCACCGTCATTCGATACGCTAAGCGCTTCGACCCCCTTCGAGCATATCTCCGTGTGCTTGATGCCCCTTACTGTGGCCACTCTGTACGGCTTCAGATCCTCACATTTCTTGATGTCGAAGTTGCTGTCCTTCCTTACGAACCCAACTGTTTCGATGTAGTTGATCGGTGTCGGCACCCTTCTCAGCGTGGGGTATTTCTCACCGATCTCCCAGATTCTGTGAATCTCCCCATCAGCCTTGCCGCTGCTGGAGATCTCCAACGCCCTCGCTCCCGGATAGAGCTTGAACGTGACGGGGATATCCATACGCTTGAACGCCACCCTGAGTACCTCAGCCCCGACTATCTGGTCGGGTGTATTGACGATCTGGGTGAACACAAATGCTTGCTGAGAAGATGCTGTCCCCGCAAACATCAGGCATATCGCTGTGGTTGCGATCGATTTCCTCATCTTCTCCTCCTTGGTAGCGCGATAGACCCGGCTATGTCGTGCGGGGGTTCGTGGACGGATTCTGGGAGCATCAGCGGGGCCTCTTGCGTCTTTGCCGGAAGGTCTCCCGCTATGTTTCAGCAGAGGCGCTGGTACTCCACCCGACACTCTTGAGATAGGCCAGCGCATAGTGGTTCTCTTCGTCTACCTCTTCCGGGCACCCGTAGTTCTTGTACTCGGTCTCCAGGGTCACCTCACCCCGGTAGCCATACTTGTCCAGTGTTTCACCGAGGTGGCCGAAGTCTACCTCTCCCTTGCCTGGCGTCTTCTCCAGCTGGTAGTCCCCGACGGGTGTGTCATGTCCGGCAGCATCTCGCAGATGTATGTGCCAGAGCCGATCCCCCAGAAACCTCACGTAATCGTCAATGTCGTAGCCGCTGGTGTGCCAATGTGTCGCATCTATGAGAACACCGATGTTGTCAGACCGGAGATGCGACAGCATCTCCTTCGACCTATCAACATCGTAGTACAGATCCCACACATGGGGCATCTCCAGCAAGATCTTCACCCCGCGATCCCTGGCATAGGCGGCCAGACCGTCAATCACACCGGCCGCGGTTCTCAACTCGTCCGCCAGATTCTGTATCTGTTTCCTCCTGCCGCCCTGGAGACAGACCCTGGGTATTCCGGTCGTCTTGGCGCATTGTATCAGCCGTTGGGCTCGTTCTATATAGACAGCCGATTGCTGTTTGTCGTGGAGTTTGAGGAAGACGAGGTGCTTCTTTGCCTCCCGAATCTCCTCGGTCTCAGCAGCGGATTGCCGTTCAACGGGCAGCCTTGCGTTCGACCATCTACCCGGGTCAGACACAGCGGACAGGCAGGCGTTGACCGCGACGGGCTCGAGGGCGTATCGACTCAGGAGACCTTTGACCTCAAGAGGATCTACCGAATCGACGCCGTAGTGCTGGCTGTGCGTGACCTGGTCCGATAGTTCCACTTTCGAGAACCCATATGCGGCGATGTGCTCCAGCGCCACCTCGAGCGGCGAGAGCGAGAATGCGAGCGTTGATGCCGCAGTAATCGTTGCCATGGATTCGGTCCTTCTTGCCCCGCGCGGTCATTCCTTCCGCCACGCCCTCTGGTCTGGGAGGGGTTGACTGCTGTCCGAGACAAACCCAGCCCGGTGGATTTCTTCTGAAGCCTTGGGCTGGGTTCGATGACAGGCCATAGGCGTGCTTCTCCCGACCGGTGAAGCGATGTCCTACCTGGAAAGCGTCTGATCAGGAAGTGTCGTAGGCACTGCGGGAATGTAGCGTGCTGAGGGAGGGGTTGTCAAGGCGTGGGTGGGGCAGGCCAAGGGCACGAAGGAAGGGACGTGGCAAGCTCTGGCCCGATCCTTTGCCATTCCCGCGAAACTACCGTACCATGGTGTCGTAGACATCGCTTCTGCAGGGCGTTCCGAATCTGGTGATGGATCTGAGCAAAAGGAGAGGTCCCATGAAGGAACACCGACATCCCCATCCGCACGTGGATCCTCGGCAGCCGAGAAACGGATCCCGGCCCGGAACCAATCCCCCGGTCTTCGCATGGAAGCCCGTTGACATAGAGACGGGTACCCACCTTATGGTCGCGCGGGATGAAGCATTCTCCGATCTCTGCCTGGACGTGAAGAGACTTCAGGAGCCGGCCTTTCTGCCGGAGGAGGCGCTTGCGCCGGGGCGGTACTTCTGGAAGTGGTCGGCGGGATCTAGCGAGTCCGAGGTGTTCGAGTTCGAGATCACGCCGGAGGCGGTCGTGGTGGAGGTGCCTTCCGTTGACGAGTGGCTGCGCCGATTCTCGGAGGGGCACCCGAGGATGTACATCCGACCCGAAGATGTGCAGGCGCTCCGGGAGTCGCGGCAGGGAGAGGGGGCAGAGGCATGGGAGGCGCTGAAGCATCGGGCGGATGTGCTGCTCGAGGAATCGCACGAACTGGAAGAGCCTCCGTTTCTGCCCCCCTGGAGCGAGGACTACGACAAGACGTACAGGATCTGGTCCCGGATCGCGAGCGCAGCCCGGGGTTTCATCGGCGGCGCGGAGACCCTGGCCCTGGCGTACCTCTCCAGCGGGGAAGCGGGCTACGCGCGTGCCGCGTGCCTGCGCATGGCCTCGGTATCCCGCTGGGACCCGGAGGGGTCCAGCCACATCTCGCACAACGACGAGGCGCACATGCCCGTGATCTGGCACGGGCCAAAGGCGTGCGACTGGGCGTGGGACCAGTTTACGAATGAGGAGCTGGAGGCGGTGATCGCCCAGTATCGCCAGCGGGGACAGATCACGTTCGACCATATGCACAACCGGGGGTCCTACGGGGTGACGCGGTTCGATTCGCACGCCGGGCGGGAGATCGTCTTCCTGGCGAACACGGCGCTGGTGTTCCACGAACACATCCCGGAGGCGCGGACCTGGCTGGAGTGGCTGCGCCCGGTTCTGTGCGGGATCTGGCCGATTTGGGCGGGGGACGACGGCGGGTGGGCAGAAGGACCGAACTACGGACTATCCTACGTGACGATCATGACGATGTTCGCTACGGCGCTAAAACGCGGCGCGGGGGTGGATCTGTACCGTCGGCCGTTCTGGCAGAACCACGCCCGGTGGCGGCTGTATTGCTTCCCACCCTATGCGGAGTGCACGGGGTTCGGAGATACCAGCGGCCGTTCGGCGGGGACCTGGGAGTCCAACGCCAACCTGGTAGAGACCATCGGGAGGGAGATCGGAACGGATGTGTTTGCGGAATACGTGGAGGCGTTTCGGGAGGAGGCGGACCGCTGCTCCGAAGACCCCAGGAGGCGTTCGGGCGAGGTCGATTCGCAGCGCTATCTCGCCCCACTGGCGGGGGGAGATACGAAACCGCGCGATGAAGAAGACGTTTCAGACACAAACGTTCTGCATGTCTTCCCTGCCGCTGGCCGCGCCGCAATCCGGACCGATATGGACGACCCCTCCCGCGATGTGGCGCTGATGTTCCGTTCCTCTCCGTACGGGGCCGTGAGCCACTCGCATGCGGACAACAACGATTTCATCTTTCACGTTGCCGGCAGGGCCCTGGCCATTCCGAGTGGGTACTATGCCGGGTACGGCTCGGACCACCACACCCACTGGAACTGGCATACGAAATCGCACAACTGCGTGACCCTTTCGGACGCCTCCCAGATTATGCGCTCGCACGATTCCTCAGGGGCGGTGGAGAACGCATTCGAGGACGATCGTATCGCCTATTTCCGGGGTGCCGCAGATGCCAGCTACCGGGACCGGGCGCAGCGATGCCGGCGGCACGTCCTCTTCCTGAAGGCCCAGAGCTGTTTCGTGATGATCGACGAATTCACAGCGGCTCCGGGCATCGCTTCGGCGCTGCAATGGAACCTGCATTCCTGGTATCCCTTCGAGGTGGACGATGAGCGCCGCACGTTCACGCTTGCGTGCGACGGGCGTTCTCTGGAGGGACACTTCATGTATCACCACAACGCGTTCTTCTCCCTGAGCGAGGGATGGGACCCGCCGCCGATGGCGCGCGAGGGCGCGGCGTATCGCCAGCAGTATCATCTGCGCTTTACGCCGTCAGGGATCGTGGAGCGGCGGAATCTGGGCACCGTGTTCTGCCCGGGGCATGAAACGCTGGAGCGCCCGGAGGTACATACCGAGCGCTCCGGAGATGTCGAGGTGGCGCGGGTGGGAGGCGATCTGATCCTGGTCGGCCAGGGGGGGACGATGGAGTACGAGGACCTTCAGACGGATGCCCTGGGACTGCTGATGGTGCAGGGGACGCGCTACGAGGTCCGGGACGAGGGTATCGAGTGTTGAGGGATAGTCGTGCTGCGCTATAGGCGCTTTCCTCCGGCGAATCCACTGTATTCGTCAAGGAACCACTCGGCCTGTTTCGTCATATAGACGCTGATTTCTTCGCCCTTGAAGACGAAGGATATCCGGAGCCCTCCCAGGTAGATATCCGTGATGTAGACCTCCATGTTGAGCGTCTGCTCGTCGATCCACGCGGCCGAGGTCATGCAATCGTATTCTATGCCCGGGGCCGAGCCGATCTGCTTGCCGAAGTAGTTGCGTTGAGGGAACTCGCCGGATACCAGACGCCCGATGCCGAACCGCAGCACATTGTCTCCCTGGCCATTGGTATACTCCCACGTGCCCTGATCCCCTTCGAAGGACAGGCGCATCCGCGTGATCCCCATCGGGTTGTCTTCCAGAGCGTACCAGACTCCGTCGACATCCGAAGCAACCCGCGCGTCAGGACTCCCGGGGAAGGGCAGGACTGCGAGGCGCTCGATCATGTCGGAGAGGTCCGCGTGGGCGTCTCGGTCCTCGGGAAGCGGCGCGTCTGAAAGGTGGGGGTAGAGCTCCTCTCGCATTACGTCGGGGATGGCGCTGCCCGCCGGTGCGCCCTGCGTGTCGGAGATGCAGGTGAACTGAAACGCCTTGTCGGGAAAGCAGAGGGCGTACTGACTGCCCATCCCACGGAACGAGAATCCGTTTTCCTTCTCGCGCCAGAACTGATACCCATACCCGCAGTTCCCCCGAATGGTGTTGTCGATCTGCTTGGCGGTGGCGGCGCGCAGGTATTCTTCGGGGTAGACCCTTTCTTCGCCCCACATGCCGCCGTTCATGCAGGCGAGAGCGGCTCTGGCCAGATCGCGAAGCGTACAGATGATCCCCGATCCGGCCCACGAGACACCCTCGGGCGTGCGGATGCACCAGGCGTCGGCGGAGAACCCGATCCGGTCCAGAAAACGCGGACGCATGTAATCCAGAAGCGGCTTGCCGGCGAGTCGCTCGACCGTGGCCGTGAGCACGACGGTTGCCGCGGTGTCGTACGAGAAGATCGTTCCGGGAGGATGCGAGGGGGTCTTGTTGAAGAAGGTCCACACCCAGTCGGGATCCCTGCTTCCATAGGAGGTGCTCGAATGGGCGGTCGACATCCTCAGGAGGTCTCGGACGGTGCAGGCGGCAACCCACGGATGGAGCTTTTCCGGCAGCTTATCCGGGAAGTAGTCGGCGACCCGATCGTCCAGGGAGAGCTTGCCTTCGTCGATCATCAATCCGACTCCCAACGAGGCGAAGCTCTTGCTGACCGAATACATCCGGTGCTTGCGGTCGGCCGACCACGGGGCCCAGTATCCCTCAGCCGCGATTCTGTTGTGGCGTACCAGCAGGAATCCGTGCACGCAGATCCGCTCGGAGTCTATCCGCTGCAGGAGGTTCAGGACTGCCCGCGAGGGGATTCCCACGCTTTCAGGTGTGGGCGCCGCAGTAAACACGTTTGCACTTTCCATATCTGCTCCTCGTTCACACGATCTGCGCATCTCCGAGTGCCGCGATCAGCTCGTCCTTCCTCGATTTGCTCGTTTTCAGATACCGACGTTTCCCGAGCGGTACTACGCTCGTGTTCTCCCGCTCTCCGGCGCCCGCCCCGACTTCCTTCCCCAGGCTTTCCAGTACGACGAGGTCTTCCGGCTTCATCGGGAGCCCCAGCTCCCTATCACCCGATATGTGCCAGTAGACCGCATAGAACGCCTCCTTCCTCTCAAAAGTGAAGGCGATTACGTCCCTGCTCCCACCGGCAACGCTTGCGACCCGATCGTAGGGTACCAGCTCGAGATCGTTCTCCTCGTCCAGCAGAAGGGTGAACTCCTGCTCGGGATCGCGCAGCATCTGCTTCTGTTCGTCGTTCAACCACTTCCTTGCCCTGACCTCCTCCCAGCGTCTGAAGACTTCGAAGTTGTCAGCCGTCCGCGGGTGCGGCGCCAACCTGGCCGGATCGGCCTGTATGGAGATCGGGCAGTCCCATGCCGCTGCCTTGCTGGTGACGAACTCCAGCTGGTCGGGCTGTGTGCCGACCGTCTCCTCGCCGGGTAGCCAGTAACCCAGCCACCCGAAATTCAGACGCGTGAAGTTGTCCTGCATTCTGGGCGCTTCTCTGAACGGATGCCGGATGGTCTCCTCTTTCAGCTTCTCAGGGCGGAAGACGTCGAACGCATTCCCGCCTGTGAGCATGTGCCAGCTGAAATGGGTCTTGGCCGCCCCCTCCGCGAGTATGGGCTCGGGCTTCAGTTTGGCGAACACCCGGTACTGAGCTCCGGCTACGTGATACCAGAAGGGAGGATTGACGCCTTCCGACCCGTCGAAGTAGATGAACTCGAATCCGGCATCCCAGAGCTCGGCTATGCCATCCGCGACCTCATCCTGCAGGTCTGAGTACTGGTCGAGGTACACGCTTGTTGCCCCGAACTCACTGACATCCAGCAGTCCGAACATGGTGCCTTTGGGTTGGGCATTGACCGTCGTCTCGTCTATTCCGCGCATACAACCGTGGAATGTATAGGGAGGCGTCGTGGTGTAGCCCTCATACGAGATCAGCTCCGTCCCAATCTTCAGTACCCTTCTGTTCCCCGCCATCGTCGAGTGCATCGGGTTCTGCTCGACATGGATCGTGGTGTCGGTCTCTCCGAGGGGCTCGGACAGGGTGAAGATCCTCAGGAGGTTCAGCCGGTGATCGGGGATGGGCGTCACGTACTTGCTGTCTCTGCCAATGTGGCTGTGGAGGAAGTGACAGCCGGGCGTCAGGCCTGCCTTCTTGATCTTGCTCAGCATCGCCCTCAAGTCGTCTTTGCCGTTCGGATACTCCTGTCTGTAGACATCGTAGTTCCCGATGAGCCTGTAGCCTCTGCTTTCAAGGAATGCCGGGTAGTAGATGCTCATGAGCCTGAATCCGCCCATGCTGGCATACCTGATGTGCTCATCGACGTTGGTCGGATTCACGGTGGACGTCCAGAAGTAGGATGCGGAATACAGGTCATGCCTGCGACTGGCCACGCCGTGGGGCAGTCCGTAGTCCTCCTCGACGATGGCGATCGTACTCAACAGCCTGTCCTTAGCACAGACGATCAACGCGGCAGTGACTCCGGTGAGCTGCACGTTGACATCCGTACCCGCCTGCAGGATCCGGTATCCCTCGGCCTCTTCCGAATCGGCATTCGCACGGGGCTCTGCCGCAAGCAGGTTGACGGCCACCTCGTCATCCCATATCACGTTCAGCCAGTCCCCCCAATGCCCCCGCTCGAGGACAGGCAATCGTAGGAACCACATCTCGGAGATGGGCGGTTCGGTCATGACGATGCCGTAGTCCTCGGTGAGGTTGAATCCCTCCTGCGCGAACGCGATGTAGTCCTCGGCGATCCGCACTCCGACGGTGGCCTCCCACGGGATGAGTTCGTAGCCGATGACCAGCTTGTCCCCTTCCATCCGGACCGCATTGGATTTGAACGTGGTCCTCTTGTTGGGGTATGCGAGCTTGATCTCATTCTGGTATGGACGCGGCTCGGTTATGGTACTGACCGGGACCCTCTTCCCCTGTACCAGACATTCGGTATCGGAGGGCTTGTGGACCAGGCTCCTGGCCACGCCATCGCTGGTGATGACCAGTCTCATCTGTTCGTTTTCGATCGTCACGTCGTGTGTCTTGTCCATGGCCAACTCCGACCTAAGCTTGTCGGTCCCTTTCGTGAAGAGCGTTCTCTCGCAGAGACGCGGAGACGCTGAGAAAGGCAGAACCCCGAGAGGAGAACCCCACCCGGCATCGTGGTCGTCGGGTCACCCGGCGGGTAGTCCGGCGCACAAGAGAGAGCTCCTCCTTGCTGCTGCACAGGCGTGAAACGAGTTCAAGCTTCGCCGTAGACCGCCTGGATCATGGCGTTGATGTAGCCGAAGCAGTAGGCACAGGACTGATAGGAGCCCTTTGGATCCTCGTCGGTGCGCGGCACGTGGTCGGGGTCGATTCCGTAGCAGTAGCCCGTGTCCTTGAGGGCCTTCAGTACCCGGTAGAAGTCCATATCCCCTTCATCGGGCAGGGCCTCGCGGAAGCTGTAGCGCCCGCCCAGAACGTTGCGGTAGTGGACCAGGAAGATCGTGTTGCGGCTGCCGAAGTACTCTATGATGGGGAAGATCTCATCCGCGGGATCTTCCAGCCCTTCGGCGATGGAGCCGACGCAGAAGTTCCACCCGTGATACGCGCTGCGCTGGATCTCGACGAAACGCTTCATGCCCTCAAAATCGTTCAGGACCTTGTCGACGCCTCTGTAGCCAGGGGGTGTGGCAGGATCCTCCTGGGAATTGCCCATCCGAACTTTGAATTCCTCTGCTACCGGAATCATACGTTCGAGCAGATACTCGATCCGTTCCCAGTGCATGTCTGCCGTGACGCGCCCGGCGTCGGTCAGCCTGGCCTGTTCCTCTGCCGGAATCTTGTCCAGGCGGAAGGCGGTGTAGGTGTAACCGCCGCGACCCTCTTCCCGTTCGGTGCGGTCGATGGGCAGGATGCACGTGTTGTAGCGCAGGGAATCGATGCCGGCTCGCGAAGCCGTGCGGATCATTTCGCATACCAGGTCGATCTCCCGGTCGCGTTCCGGACTCTTGCCGAAATAGATGATGTTCGGGAAGTGCTGGTAGATGGGCAGCAGGCTCACGTCCAGCTCTATTCCGAAGGCCTCGTGATGCTCCCTTTCCCGGATCAACTCGTCGAGCTTCCAGCCGCAGTCGGGATGGAAGGGAAAGGTGGCGGCTTTGTGGCGCACGCCACAGCGCTGCAGAAAGCGCAACTCCGCATCGGACGACCCGAAGCCCTGCGTGCGCACATACATGCGCCCGCCGTTGCCCGGTGTCTTTGATGCATCTCCGGCGGCAGAAGCGGCTGCCTGGCCGGCCTGTAGACCTCTGTCAAATGCGTCGGGCACAGTCTTCCTCCTCATTTGTCCATCGCCGTGAGCACGATGTCGCGCGCCTTCAGCAGGTCCTCGCGCGATCGATAGTACTCCAGCACGAAGTAAGGCAGCTCCGGCACGAACTCGAGCAGAGACTTTGTGAAGGTGTCGTAATCCAGGCGTCCCGACCCGGTAGGCCCGTATGTGTCGACTTCCCCGTTGTCTTTAAAAGACGCGTCTTTGCCGTGGGCAATGGCGATGTGCGGGGCCAGGCAGCGGACAGCCCGGACGAGAGGCGTGCGGTCGGGGCAGAAGTTGGCGGCGTCGATGCAGGCCTTGAGTGCACGGGAGCCGACGCGGTCGACCAGATGCAGGAAGGTCTCGGCGCTGCCTACGGATCCGGCGCGCGTGATCTCGACGGCGATGTCGACGTCGGCGGCTTCAGCGGCGCAGCAGGCGTCGACCAGGGCTCTGCACAGACCGTCGAAGATGGCCGCGTCGTCTGGATCCCCATCCTCCGGGTAGCGAGAGGGATGCCAGACCAGAATCGGCCGGGGATTGTCGCCCTTGTGGGCGGATAGTGCGGATGTGCGGCCGACCAGATCAACGGTCCGCTCGACATCGGCGTCGACGCGGCCGTTCGGCCCCACCA
>JASLMQ010000479.1 GCA_030746455.1 Candidatus Latescibacterota bacterium | reverse complement strand
AGCCCCATCACGCCGTCGAAGTAGACGAAGTTCTCCGCGTACATGAGCTTTGAGCCCGCGTTTCTGACCGCGTCGAGCACGGTGGCCAGGTAGTCCATCGACTCGCTCTTCCGTGTCTCCGCATCGGCCTCGCGACCCTCGGCATAGCCAGGCCAGATCACGGGGGGCTTCTCGCAGACGATGACGCCGACGCCGGCCTGCGCGGATTCCATGATGTAGGGCCCGTGCGCGTAGTTCGCGCAGGCGATGTTATCGATGTCCGGACAAACGGTTTCGACCATCTCCGCGTGGTTCTCGAAGGCCCTGGTGATGCCGTGCGTTTCGGCATGCCGCTGCGCGTTCTCGAGGTGGCCCGAGCAGATTCCCGCCAGCTCGATGGTGACGCCATTCTTGTGGGGAATCATCCCGTAGCAGCGGGCCGTGTAGTCGCCGGCGAAGCCGGTTCCGTTGAGGGTAACTTGGAGAGTCCTGGATGACATGGGGATGGACGACCTCCTTCAGTTTGTGACTAGTTGAATGCTAGACATCAATGCCATCTGGGGTGAGATCCTTCGATACCTGCCTGCGCCTTGAGAGCACGGCTGCGGCAGGCAGGCGACGTCCTGCGGACGTCTACTCAGGGCAGGCGTGAGAAGTCAGACGTCAGACAGAGAACCAGCGCTTCGCGCGCAAGTTCTGCGAAGCTCAGTTTCCCTGAATCCCGACTCCTGCCTGCCCTCCGCAGCCGGCGTTCTGGCGAAGGAGGGAATCCTGTATCCGGGATCAGGTCGACGCGCGCCGAGAGCGAGGCCACAACCCAGGCCGACGAAGGAGGGCTTGGTGTTCCGGAGCGTGGGGGTTCCCTGCCCACCGAAGCTGCGTCCCGTCCACCGTAGCTTCCCGCTGTCCACCGAAGCGGCTGTTGCCGCGTAGGTGGAAGCGAAGGTGGGAGCCCCACGCTCCATCATCGCCTACGGCCTTGTGAGACGCTCGACGATCGCCCTGTGTTGCGGGTAGAGCTCAATGAGGTCAGAGCGGAGCCCGAGCTCGAAGTCCTCGAAGTCGAAGCCAGGGGACACGGTGCACCCGGCCAGGGTGTAGGACCCCTCCTCGTCGACGGTTGCGCCGAACCAGCATCCGGCGGGAACGACAACCTGCGGGCCCTCGCCGGCCTCGATGTCCTTGCCGAGGATGATCCGGCGATACGTACCATCGGGATCGATCACGTGTATCGTGAGGGACGACCCGGCGTAGTGGTGCCAGATCTCGTCGGACTTGATCCTGTGGAGTGCGGAGAACTCACCGCCCGGAAGCAGGAAGGTGATGGCCGTCGACAGGGCGCGTGGGCCCTGGAACCGGCCGGGGAGGGCTGCGGCCGGGATCTCTTCCTCCGACCGGTAGGTCTCCCGGTAATAGCCTCCCTCCGGGTGTCTCTGGAGGTCCAGTGCCTTGATCCAACCGTCTGCGTTCATTGCCACGCTCGATCTGACATTCCCGCCGCCTATTCGATGACCCCGCTCCCCAGGCAGATCTCTCCGTCGTAGAAGACGGCGTACTGCCCGGGAGCCACCCCGGAATCCGCCGCATCCATCTCAACAGTGAGTCGTCCCTGCCCGGCTTCCCCGATGCGGCAGTTGCACAGGTCGGGACCATGGCGGATCTTCAGCTGCAGATCGGTTCGCCCGGGCGGGTCTGAGATCCAGTGCAGATCGCGGGCCGTGAACCGGTTCCTGGCGAGGGCCTCCCTGCGCGTTCCGTGGGTGACGTAGACGGTGTTCTTCTCCATGTCCTTGTCCGCCACGTACCATGGCCCGCCGCCGAGCCCTAATCCCTCGCGCTGGCCTATGGTGTAGAACCAGAACCCCCGGTGCTGGCCCAGACGCTGTCCCGATTCGATCTCGACGATGTCGCCGCGCTGCTCCTTGAGGTGGAAGCGGACGAAGTCGGGATAGCTGATCTTCCCCAGGAAGCAGATGCCCTGGCTGTCCTTGCGGTCCTTGTTGGGCAGGTCGAACTCGTTCGCGAGGGAACGGACCTCCGGCTTCGTGAGGTGCCCGACCGGGAAGAGAGCGCGCCCGAGCTGGGTCTGATTCAGCCGTGAGAGGAAGTAGGTCTGGTCCTTCACCGCGTCGGGGGACCGCTTCAGCAGACAGGTTTGCGATTCCTCGACGATCTGCGCGTAGTGGCCGGACGCCACCCTGGCGTAGCTCGCGTCGATCCGGGAGAGGAACTCGCCGAACTTGATCCGCTGATTGCAGAGGAGATCCGGGCTGGGGGTCCTGCCGGCTCTCAGCTCGTCGAGAGACGGCGTTACCACCCGCTCGAGGTATTCGCTTTGGAGTGACACTGTCTCGAGGGGGACTCCGAGCTTGTCGCAAACGGCGCGAACGGACTCGAGGTCCGCCTCCCAGGGGCAGTCACCCAGGAAGCTCAGTTCGTCCTCCAGCCAAACCCGCAAGTAGAAGGCCGTCAGATCGTGACGGCCTTCGTGCGCCAGGAGGCTCAGTGCGACGGAGCTGTCGACACCGCCGGATAGGAGGACGGCAGTCTTCATGGCTCGACGGGATGTTCAGATGAAGTGCGGTGCAGGTCTATGCTCGATGCCGTGCCCCCGAAACATACTTGATACGCGATTGCGTATCAAGGCAAGAGACGTGGAGCCTGCTCCTCAGCCGTCCGTGGCCTTCACCTCGGTCTGTGACCGGTCTCGTTCGCCCGTGTCACTCGAACAGGACTCGGGGATCGGCCTGCGGCCGGCGTAGCCCTCCGGGCCGTGGTAGTAGGCCACGCTCTCCTCATCACTCCTCCAGCAGAGCAAGCCTCCTCGCCATCTATGATGGCAGGGAAGTCGACGAGGCCCACCGTGAAGTGGGGGTCTTTGTAGGAACACCCGATCTGCTCCAGCTCGTGGAACAGGTCCTCCAGCTCTCCCATCTGCTTCCTGATACCCGGGTCATCCGCCGCGGATTCCCCAAGCTCCTCCGCCGTCTTCCGCAGCTGCCGTCCGGTCTCCTGGATGTCCTTCACGATCCGCTTGACCAGTGGCAGCGTTCGATTGGCCTCCTGCGGCGTGAAGTGGATGGCATCGCTCATGTCAATGCTCCTCTACGGGCAATCATGTCTATCGCCGCGAGTCAGCCGGCATACAATTCCGAGGTGTCGACGAAGATCAGGTACTCCCGGATCAGATCGTCCCTTAGGCCGAAGACGTTCGCGAATGGCACGGTCAGCGTCGATGAGTCGTGCCGCGTGTAGGTGACCGTGCCGTGACAGATCACCGAATCGCCTTCGTCCCACATCTCCGTCACGTCGTGGCGCAGGGCCTTGATGCTGCCGAAGAATCCACTCACCGCCTCGCCGACCGTTGCCCTGCCGTCCACCGGATCCGCGTTGCCGAAGCGAAAGCTCACATCGTCCGCCATGAAGCCCAGGAACGCCTGCGTGTCCATCCCATCTATGCTCTGGAACAGCCGTGTAATCCACTGATCTCGGTCCATTTCTTCGAATCCTTTCCTATATTTGTACTCCAGACGTCAGCAATACGTATGCGCCCTGGAAGATACCCGGGTGCGGACACGTCGTCAATAGGGTGCGGACCTCCGCGCGAGGATGTTGAGGAGTGGTGTAGCCATGTATCTGGATCCCAAAGATATCAAGCTGGTTCGGGAGAATGAGCCGGACGGTCTGGCCGTTGTGGTGGAAGGCCAGGCTCGTCCCGTTGAGCGTGTCGTGAAGGCCTTCCCCGAGACGAGGCCCGAGCGATTCGTGGGGCTGATGGGGCCCGATGGGCACGAGATCGGGATGATCAGGGACCCGGAGGCGCTGGACGAGGCATCCCTGGCGCTGCTGCGGACGGCGCTGGAGGTCACGTACCACGTGCCGACGATCCAGGCGATCCGGTCTGTCGAGACCGAGGGCACCAGCAGCACCTGGGAAGTGACTACCGACGAGGGGGAGATGTCGTTCCGTATCACCGACCGCTACGCGCTGGACGGAGACAGAGCCCCCGCCATCACGGTCACGGACGTGCAGGGACAGCGTTACCGCATCGATGACTTCTGGGAGCTCGATTGGGAGAGCCGCAACACGATGAAGGACCTGCTCCCCAAGCGTGTGATGAAGATGCGGTCCAGAGGAAGGCGCAGGCGCCTCAAGCGACGGACCGAGTAGTCAGGAGGTCGTGCGATGGGAGATGTTCTGCTGGCAGCAATCGACCTGACAGGGTGCCCCGAGGGTGCGGTCTTCGACTGGCCGGGGGTGGACTGGAGTGTGGAAGACCGCCACTTCCGCGACTGGGAGTGCCCCCTCGCTCGGGTCCGGCAGAAGGGGCGTGGGCCCAGCAAGCCCAGCGCGTACCGAGTGCTCGAGGAGGAGGGCAGGCTCGTCCTGGATCACGTGGACATGACCGATCGACCGCTGGTGGCGGGTGACTTCCTGTGGGAGGACTACACGGTAGAGGCCCGCGTCCGTCAGATGGCCGGTACGAGCAAGCCGAACTCCGACGACCCGTACTGCTTCATCGGCCGCAGCGGTCTGATTCTCCGGTACCGGACCCTGGGGCAGTACTACTTCTTCTGCATCGAGGGATACGATCGCCTGGTGCTCTATCGGCGGGAATTTGCGGACTGGCACGTGCTGGGCGAAGAGACCCTGGCAGCGGATCGGTCCCGCTACCACCACCTATTGGCCGAGTGCCGGGGCGATCGGATCGTCTGCAGCCTCGATGGACAGCAGTGCTTTGCGGTGGAGGATGACGTCTACG
>JASLMQ010000478.1 GCA_030746455.1 Candidatus Latescibacterota bacterium | reverse complement strand
GCAACGTAGATGTGAAGTGGCCCATCAGGGCTCGTCGTGCCGATGCCGACCTTGCCGTCTTGGTCAATCGTCATGTGTTGCCCGACGCCACCAGCCCCCCGTGTCCCAAAAACAAGGTCGCCGTACAGGTTGGCGTGGTCGGTGAAGTGCGTTCCAATCCACGCGGCAGGTTGCGCCCCTGCCTGTGCACTGAAAGCAATTTGCGCCCAGTTGTTCGCTGTGGCGTCCGTGTTGGCGATGATCAATCCATACTGAGCGGAGGACCCAACGTAGGTGGTCGTGGCATCCGAGAAATCAATTTCCAGGTAAGTAGCAGGGCTCGCCGTCCCAATCCCAATCCGGTCCGTGGTGTTGTAGACGTACGAGTTCGGCACGTCGATAGACCAATCACCATCAGCCGCACCCGCCGCCCAGGAGAGAGTCCCGCCGCCGTTCGTGGACAACACCTCACCCGCGCCACCGTCCGCACCGGGCCATGTGTACGTGACCCCGTTGAGGGTCGTGGTGCCGTAGAATTTCACGTCCTGCGTCGTCGTCGGCTCCAGTCATCGGATGGTCGGAAGACGTACGAGGCAGACTACCACGGACTTGGTCTGCGGCTTCCCGAGGCCTGGCAGCCGGATGCGGTGAGTACTCTGGCTCGCCAGCTTGGGACCGAGCTGGCCAGGGCGACGTCGGCGGCGGAGGGCGAAAGAAGGCTTCTTGAACTGAGCGATGAAGAAGAGGAGCTGAAGGGGCAAGAGGAGGAAATCGACCGACGCAGACGTGAGCTCCAGACGCTTCTCGGCGTATCCCTGGAGGTTGGGAACGAGTGGCTGTCCCTGTTCGTGGATAACCTCACTCGCTGGCAGCGGGCCACCGACGAAGCCGAAAGTATGCGGATGCAGTTGGAGGAACTCCGCGAGAAGCGAGAGCACGCGCAGGCAGAAGCAGGCAGGGAGCTGTCGGACTTCGGCTATAGGCCATTCGATGGTGCGCCGGAGGTCAGGGCTTCGGTGGAGGGGCTGGAAGAGCGGCGGCAGCGGTACGAGAGGGTCGGTGCCGACGCAGAGGGGGCCCACGATATACTCAAATCGCAGATCAAGCCTGAAATCGACCGATGCCAGGCAGAATGGGAGCGCCTCTTCACAGACCTCGGCCTCGAGCTGGGCGATACGCGGACGCTCGAGCAATGGCTCGACCGGCTAGACGAGTACAAAGACTTGAGCCGTAAGCTGGAACGGGTCCAGGCGGTTCGTGACGCTGCGTCGGAGAAGCTCTCAGAATCCCCGGAGCTCCTGGAAAAGAGCGCTCCGCAACTGGAGGCCCTGATAGAACAATGCCGACAGGAAGGTGGAAGACTGCAAGAGATCGCTGAAGATATCGGCGAGATCCGACATGCAGTGGCGGAGGCCAAGGGCGGTCACGAGCTGGGGGATGCCTTGGTAGGGCTCAGAGAGGCATTGGACGGACTTGAAGACTGCCTGGAAGAGGACCTAGCCGCCGTGGCGGGATGGATGGTGATAGATCATGCTCGATCAGCGTCGGTCGGTCGATCGCGGCCGGACGTGTTCAGAAGCGCGAACCGGCTGCTTTCTGACATAACGCGAGGCAGATACCGGATGGAGGTGGAGGACGCGGACCCACCGACGTTCGTGGCCTGGGATGAGGCCGAGGAGGTACAGAAGGAGCTTGGTGAGCTATCCACGGGGGAGCGCGTTCAGTTCCTTCTGGCTGTGCGGATCGGGTTTGCGGAGCACGCCGAAACGGTGGCTCGATTGCCGTTGATCATGGACGAAACGCTGGCGAACGCTGATGACGAGAGGGCCGCCGCCATCATAGACGCCGTGAACCAGATTGCACGCGATGGCCGCCAGGTGTTCTACTTCACGGCCCAACCCGATGAAGTCGAGAAATGGCGTAGCCGGGTCCGTGACCAAGGCGACGACTGCCAGGTGATCGACCTCGGCGAGATCAGGCGCCTCCAACGTGCGGAACAGTCACCGCTGCGTGTCGAGCTCGCCGAGAGGAGTTCCGTTCCCTCGCCAAAAGGCCTCTCGCACGAGCAATACGGTCGGCGCCTCCAGGTACCGGGTCTGGACCCTCGCTGGGTGACGCTGGGGCACGTCCATCTCTGGCACCTGGTTGACGACGACGAGCTGCTGTGCGCCATCCTGAAGGGTGGGGTGAGCGAGTGGGGTCCTCTGCGAAGCCTTGTGATGCGGGGCGGAACAGAGGCCCTGGCTGCCTTGCTGCCGGAGGGGGCCGCCCACCAGGCCGACGAGACATATGGTCGCGCCGAGGGCAGGATGGCGGGGATCGAGGCCGTCTTCGATGCCTGGCAGATCGGCCACGGCAAGCCGGTTGACCGGCAGGTGCTCGTGGATTCCCAGGCGGTCTCGGATAGAGTTCTGGACCGGGTGTCCGAACTTGCTGATGGATGCGGAGGCGATGCCGCGGCAATCCTGGAGCAGCTGGATAGCGGCGCCATCAAGTACTGGCGTTCCGGTACTACCGAAAAGCTGCGCGACTACCTGGATGAGAATGGCTACCTGGATGACCGCAAACGCCTGTCTCAGGACGAGATCCGTATTGAGGTCCCCGCTCGGGCAGATCGTGATCCTGTGTACGGACAGGATGACGGCCCATGGATCGAACGGCTTGTGGCAGGGCTGCCCGATTGAGTCCCTGTAGAACACAGGATCTCTCCTGCTGTGAAATGACAGTCAGAGCTCGGTCCAGAATCCCTCAGATCTTGGCGGCAACTTACCAGAGCGAAACGGTGCTCTTGCCCGCGACCTCCTGCGCGCGACCCATCTTGAGATTGCCGACCTCGCAGTCCACAGATCCGCCTATACACGAACTGGAAAGGAGTGCCCTAATGCCAGAGATCCTAACTCATTCCGAATGCGTGGCGTACGTAGAACAGCACGGAGACGCGCGGACGATGACGGCGCTCAACAAGTACAGAGACGACCTCAGGTCCGATAGCGCGATCGAGTTCCGGTGGGGTAGCGTGACGTGTCCGAGGAACCGGTGTAGGTGCATCCGAGGAGCCTTTCACCGCATGAGTGATGATGGTCTGAAGCAGGGGAGGTGCTCCACCCATTTCGATGCGGAGTTCCGATTTCTTGCTTAGCAGCACGATGCACTCATCGGCCTTCATTTGGCGGTCTACCTTTGAGCAATGCGAACACCAACATCAAGATCCGGAACCGCGCCTTCGAGTGGCTGCGCGAGTTGGTCATGCGTCACGGGGAGGTCCTTCCTCGCTCAATCCTGCAGGCTGGATTTGTACTCGATGGCGAGCAGATTCGGCTCGTCGGGCCTCAGGGCATCTTCAAGCCCCGGGTCATGTCCCTTCCTCTGTCAATCACTACAGTGGCCTCAGGACCGTATGATGACGAATTCGGGCGCGATGGGCTGTTGCGCTATCGATACCGAGGAAGGGATCCGGACCACCGGGACAACGTCGGCCTGCGGCAGGCTATGATGGGCGCTGTCCCCCTGGTCTACTTCCACGGGATCGCGCGTGGCAAGTACCTTGCTGCCTGGCCCGTATTCATCGTCGGTGACGATCCGCTGGGCCTCACGTTCAGTGTCGCTGTTGATGACGCGGAGATCATCAGTGACCATCTGGTGGACCGTGTCGCAGATGGCGGTCTGACTTCGACAGAGGATGACATTCGCCGAGCCTATGTGACGCGGAGCTTTCG
>JASLMQ010000477.1 GCA_030746455.1 Candidatus Latescibacterota bacterium | reverse complement strand
TGTTGTAGCGGAGCACGTCCCCGTGGCCGACGAGCCCGATTCGGTCCGGAGGGGGGTGCGGGCCGTTCTCCAGGAGATCGAAGTACACGTGATACCAACGGTGCGCGGGCTGCTGAACCACCCAGGAGACGTCGCCCGCATCTTCGTGCACGAAGTGCTCCGACGTCAGATGATCGAAGATCGTCTCTCCGCCGGACCCGACCAGACGCGTGACCACCACCGAGTTCCGGTCGAAACGCCCCTCGGTCCCCGATTCGGCCAGCAACGAACCGAAGTCGATCCGCGCCGCGAACGGCGTGAACGGCTCGAGCGGAAAATCGTCCGGGATGGACACGGCCGTCCGGAATGGCCGGTCGATCGGCCAGGTGCCCGCCAGTACCATCTGTTCACTCATGGTTGGGCCTCAGCTCGCTGCAAGGTGAAGGGTGGTCATCACGCCTGAGCGCTGTACTGGAGCTCGTGCAGCCTCGAGTAGATGCCTCCCTGCTCGAGCAGCTCCAGGTGGGTCCCCACCTCCCGGACTTCGCCGCGATGGAGGACGAGGATCCGATCCGCATTCCGGATCGTCGAGAGGCGGTGGGCGATCACGATCGACGTGCGGGCCTTCATCAGCTTCCCCACGGCCTCCTGGATCCAGACCTCCGTTTCCGTGTCCACGTTGGAGGTCGCCTCGTCCAGCACCAGGATGTCGGGATCGGCCGCGAGGGCGCGCGCGAAGGACAGGAGCTGGCGCTGTCCCACCGACAGGGCCGTGCCCCGCTCCTGCACCTGCTGTCGATAGCGGTCAGGGAGTCTGTCGATGAACCGGTCGGCGTTCACATCGCGCGCGGCCTGCTTGACACGGTCGGCGGTAACGCCGGACGCACCCAGGCTGATGTTCTCCTCGATGTTGCCTGCAAAGAGGAACACGTCCTGCTGCACCACGCCGATGCGCCGGCGCAGCGCCTCCACATCCCACTCCCGAATGTCCACGCCGTCAACCAGGATGCGTCCCTTCTGGATGGGATAGAACCGGCACACCAGGTTGATGATCGTGCTCTTGCCCGCACCGGTGGCCCCGACGATGGCCATGCTCTGGCCCGGTTCCACACGGAACGACACGTCCCGCAGCACCCAACCGGGGTCCTGGCCCGCCGTGCCCTCCGAAGGGGCGTAGGAGAACCACACGTTCTGGAAATCGATCTCTCTGCTCACGCGCCCGGGTCTGAAGGCGCCGCCCTTGGTCTCGGGCGCCTCGTCCAGCAGCTCGAACACCCGTTCCGAGGAGGCCATCGCCTGCTGCACGGTAATGTAGCGATCGGCGATGTTGCGCAAGGGCATGAAGAAGCGGGGAACGTACTGGAGCATCGCCACGAGCACGCCCCATTCCATGTGGCCTCGAAGCACCCCGTGACCCCCGTGCCACAGAACGATGGCCATCATCAGCAGACCGAAGAGATCCATGAACGGGAAGTAGGCGCTGTGGTACAGGGTGCTCTGGAGGCGCGACGCGTTGTAACGCCCGTTGCCCTCGCCGAATCGGTCGACGCTCCGCTGCTCGCAGTTGAACATCTGCACGATCTCCATCCCCGAGAGCGTCTCCTGCAAGGTGGCGGCGAAATCCCCGAAGTGCGTGCGAGCCTCCCGGAACGCGCGGAAAGTCAGGCCCTGGAGCCAGGCCGTGACCAGATAGGCCAGCGGCAGCGCGGTGCACGTGACCAGACCGAGTTCCACGTCCAGGTAGAAGATGAAGCCCAGGATCGTCAGGACCGTGAAGCCGTCGCTGACGAGCGTCACGGCCCCGTCCGTGAACAACTCGTTCAGGGCGTCGACGTCGTTCGTGTTTCGCGCCATCAGCGTGCCCACGGGCGTCCTGTCGAAGAAGCGCAACGGCAGGCGCTGGAGGTGCCTGAAGATGGCCAACCGCACATCGCGCATCGCCCACTGCCCGACCATGTTGGTCGCCCAGGTCTGGGCATAGCTGATGAGGAACTGGACGACCAGCGTGCCGGCGTAGAGAAGAATGAGCCATCCGAAGCCCGATCGATCTCCGGGAATGATGTAGTCGTCCACGGCGATCTTCGTGAGGTAGGGGCCGAGCTGCCGGACGAACGATGCGGCGAGAATGGCGCCGAACGTCAAGACCACCCAGACCCAGTAGGGCCGCAGGTAGTCCAGAAGCCGACCCATCAGGTCCATGTCGAACCCTTTGGTCCTGGCAGCGCCCTCTTCCTCGGGCCCACCGTATCCCCTGGGCTGACCGAAATTCATAGCGTATCCAGCTCCTCCGACAGGGACTGTCGGCGGTGCATCGCCGCGTAGGTGTCGCCGCGGGCGACAAGCTCCTCGTGCGTCCCCTGCTCGGCGATGCGGCCGTCCTCGAGGACCACGATGAGATCCGCGTGCATAACCGTGGAGATCCGGTGGGCGATCAGGACGGTTGTCCGGCTGGCCATAACCTCTCTCAGGCGGCCGAGGATCTGCTCCTCCGTGCGCGTGTCCACGCTGGACATCGCGTCGTCCAGAATCAGGATCCGAGGTTCCCGGGCCACCGCCCGGGCCAGGGCGGTCCGCTGCTTCTGCCCCCCTGAAAGCGTGACCCCGCGTTCTCCCACCTCCGTCTCGAGACCCGCCGGGAACTGCTCCAGGTCGGCGGTGAGGCCAGAGATCTCGGTCGCCCGCTCCACGGCGCCGTTCTGCCCATCGGCCGCAAGGGCCACGTTCTCTCTTATCGTGTCCGAGAACAGGAACGTCTCCTGCGGTACGTAGCCCGTGATGCTCCGCAGAGCCGCCAGCGAGAGCGTCTCGACCGGCTTCCCGTCTATCAGAACCTGCCCACTGTCGGGATGGATCAGCCTTGGGATGAGTCGGGCCAGCGTGGACTTGCCCGACCCAACGCGTCCTACGAACGCCACCGTGCTCCCACCGGGGATCCTCAGGCTGATGTCCTGAAGCGCCGGGCGATCCTCGTAGGAGAAGCTGACGTTCCGAAACTCGATCTCGCCGCCGAAGGCCTCGGGAACGGTCCCTTCCGAGGCCTGGGGCGGTTCCACCAGCACGGCCTCGATTCGGGCCAGGGAGGCCGACGCGCGCTGGTGCTCGTCCACCATCCGGCCGAGCATCATCATCGGGCGCCCGATCCGGAGGAGGTAGGTGTTGAACGCCACGAATGCGCCGAGCGTGAGGTCGCCCTCGAGCACCTTGAGTCCGCCCAGCCACAGGATCACGACCATCGATACGCCGTTGAGCAGGAAGGTGGACGGGAAGAAGATGCTCCGGAGGTGGACCAGATCTCGGTTTCGGGCCACGTAATCGTCGTTCAGCTCCGTGAACCGCCCGATCTCGCGGGCCCGATTCGCGAACGCCTTCACCACCCGCACGCCCATCAGGTTCTCGTGGATGCAGGTGCTGAGCGTGGCGAACTGCTCCTGGACGCGCCTGAACCCGGGACGGATTCGTCTGGCGACCATGCTCGTGGCCATCGCCATGACCGGCATCGGCGCGAGAGACAGTGCCG
>JASLMQ010000476.1 GCA_030746455.1 Candidatus Latescibacterota bacterium | reverse complement strand
GGCAGGTGCGTCGGCCTGGCCATCCAGCTGTTCCACTCCACGCTGTGGTCGCGGTATCCGTAGCCGCCCTCCTTGTGTGCGTCGAACCAGGTGTGATAGTCGCTGATGAAGTCTCCCGTTCGGCGCGCGCTTTCGTCCAGGATGATGTCGTGGAAGCCGTGGAGCTTGCGTTGTGGCGCGAAGTGCATCTTGCCCACGCCGCGGGTGTGGTAGCCGGCCTTGGTGAGCTCGCCCGGGAGCGTTGCGGGATACTCGTGGGCGTCGCCGCCGGTCATCGTGAGCCGCCCGTGGTTCCACTGGTCCATTCCTGTGAGAAGCCCGGCGCGCGCCGGTGTGCACGAGGGCACGGAGGTGTAGGCGTGCGGGAACCGGGCGCCTCCCTCGGCGAGCTCATCGAGGTAGGGCGTTTCCACGGCGGGATGGCCGTCGCACCCGAGGCAGTCGCCGCGGTGCTGGTCGGTCATGAGCAGGATCAGGTTGGGTCGTTTGGGCATGGTGGGGCTCCGTGGAGGGTTGGGATCGATTCAGGGAGGTGGCGAACGGGTTGGCACCGCGCCATGGGCGGCAGCCATTGTGCGGAGGGCACGATGCCTCGTTCCCCTACGAGATCCGGCCCTCGTTTCGGGCCGTTGGCCGGAGCAATCGCTCCAACCTGTCCTCTTCCTTACTCCCCCGCCCCCTTGACCTCGTCGAGGAACGCGACGAGGCCCTCGTGGAAGACCTCGGCGTTGTCCAGGTAGCACGGGTGCGGTGCGCCCTCGATCAGGAGCACACGGCTGGTCGGGATCTCCCGATCCAGGAGGTCCGCATCGGACACGGGGAAGACCGCATCCTCCGTGCCCCAGACGATGAGCGTCGGGGCGGAGATCTCGTTCAGACGACCGCGATGGGTCGAGATCGCCGCCGGCGCGACGGGTATGAAGGCGCGGAGCTTCCTTGGCGCCTGGATCGCGACGGGGAAGGCGAACCGGCCGCTCATGGACGGGCAGACGATCGCTGGACGGTCGAGGGCCAGGGCGTTGAAGAGGGCCTCCATGAACGGCAGATGCCCTTCGGTCGTGGCGCTGGATTCGCCGTAGGCGGGAAGGTCGACCGCAAAGACCCGGTATCCGCGATCGGCCAGATAGGCGAGGGTCCCCAGTTCGTGCCACGTGCCTGAGTGGAAGGCCGAGCCGTGGAGCAGGAGCACGGGGGCACCGTCCGGCGGTCCCGCATCCCTGACGAAGACGAGCGCGTCGGAGACCTGGACGGTGCGCTCGCGTACGGATGTATCCGCGGCGTGGGAGATGGATGCAGTCAGACAGACCAGAACCAGAAGCAGCAGGGCGCAAACGAGTGTCATGGATGATCCTCGAGACACGCTACAGGGCCGGGGGGCCCTCCAGATAGCCCAGCGAGGCCAGGAAGCGGTCGGCCTCGCGAACGGTCCGTGTGTAGTACTCGTTCTCCGCCTTCCCGTAGTTGAAGAAGGCGTGCGGCTGTCCCTCGTAGAGGTGGAGGTCGCACCGGCATCCGGCTGACTCCATTCGGGCCTTGTATGCCTCCGCCGTTGCGACGGGGACCAGACTGTCCTCGGTTCCGAAGAAGGCGATGGTAGGCGGTGTGCTACCCGTGATATTGTGGAACGGGGAGATGGATTCGTAGTAGGACTTCACGCGGTCGTATCCCCAGCCGTCGGGGCCGTTGTCGTAGACGGGGTTGAACAACACCAGAGCGTCGGGGCTCGAGCTGATGCTCTGATCTTCATCCGGCTCATCATAGGCGGTGAGCGTACCCGCTGCCGCGGCGACGTGGCCGCCCGCCGATCCGCCTCCCGCGGCCAGCCGGGCCGGATCGATCCCCAGGTCGGCTGCGTGCGAGCGGATCCATCGGACCGCGGACTTGCCGTCCTTCACGCACTCGACCGGGGCGGTGCCGTGCACGTCCCTCAGCCGGTATTCGGCCGATAGGGCGACCATCCCTCTTGAGGCCAGATAGCGGGAGTGGGGATAGAACTGCCCCGGAGAACCCCCGTTCCAGCCGCCGCCATGGAAGAAGACGATGGCGGACCTGGGCGATCCAGGGTCGAGGTCGGAAGGGTTGAAGATGTGAATCTGGAGGTCGCCCTCCTCGGTGGTTTTGTACACGAGCGATGAGTCAGGTTGCATGGCAATGCACCTCTGGTATCCTGCCCCGGAGATTCGTACGCGAATATCGTGTCGCCAGGCCGGTCCTTCGATAAACTCGGGTCGCCTGGGGCGACCCGAGCACTCAGGAAGACGGTGTCTCTGCTCTTGACATGTGAGCGAATTCCTGAGACGCAACACTAGAGGCCATACAGCTCGACCGCGTTGTCGTGGAGCATCATGCGGACAAGGTCAAGTGCGGCGGCCTCACTGAGGAAGTCCCGCTCGACCTTCGCGGCCAGCACGTCGGCGATACACGAGCGGGCCATCACGAGGTGGCCGTAGATCATCTCGGGCCAGCGCACGTCCGAGCCGAAGCCGAGGAGCCGGTAGCCGGGCACCAAATCGATCCACTC
>JASLMQ010000475.1 GCA_030746455.1 Candidatus Latescibacterota bacterium | reverse complement strand
GGGGCCGCCGGGGCCGGGATATCTCAAGTCGAGCAGGCAGAAATACCGATTGTAGAGTTCCTCGACCGTCCTGTTGGTCGACCTGTTGCCCAGAGCAATCAGGTTTCCGGGGATTGGAACGGCGGCCTCTGGTGCGTCATGGCTGACAATGGGGACGCGGACCCCCGTGATCCCCTCGATGGCCTGAGCAATGTCGGCTGCATGGGCATCGTAGGCGCCCGAGGTCGGCGACACGATGGTGGCGACGGGCTTACCCTCCCGGACCAGGTGAGTGGTGAGACAGAGGTCCTTGAGCGTGTCGTAGACGGGTATGTAGGTCGAGTCGGCCCCCAAGAATCCCTCGGTATTGGTGTTCATAGTTGCTCCTCCGGACGCGTTCCCATTGTCGATGCTGCGAAAACCTATAGTCCGTCCACACCGAGTGCCTGAATCGCCCCGTAGGGGTGATTCAGGTGTATCGAGGTGCGAGGATAGCGGAATCGAACAACCTCAATGCGAATGGGACTTTGATCCTCCTCAGGTCCGCCCTTCGATACAACTGCTCCGCCGAAGGCGGAGCAGCCACTCAGGGGGACGGAGTGGCTACTCCCTGTGACAGACCACAACACGGCGCGATAGCCCGCAGGCAAGGCTACTCGCTTGCCTGCTCCATCAACCGCTTGAGCTCTGCGAGCTCGTGCCTGGCTACGGCAACGGGATCGCTGCCGCCGCTGGCCTCGCAGGACAGATAGCCGTCGAACCCGATCTTCTTGAGACCCCTGAGAAGCGAGGTGTGGTCCACATTTCCGGCGTTGAGCGGCGACCGCTTGAAGCGGCCGGCCAGGTAGTCGTGCCCGGTCTCGTCATCCGCGGCGGTCTCGACCATGTCCTTGACGTGGACGTGGAAGATCCGGTCGCCCAGAACGTCCACGGAGTCCTCACCGTAGATGTCACCGGTGATATGCAGGTTCCCCGCGTCGTGAATGACGCCGAAGTTGCGCCGGTCGACGAGATCGATGACCTTGCGTGCCATTGCCACGGTTTCGCAATACTGGCCGAAGTGGATCTCGGCGACGATGCGCGAATCGTGGGACGCGGCCCGGTCGCTGGCCTCGGCGAGCCAGTCGGCCACCACGCGCGCTTCGTCATCCTTGTAGGCGTTGTCGACAAGACGGCCGGCCGTCACCTTGAGCATCTTGCACGACATCCGGTCTCCGATGTCGAGGAACCGATCCACGTCGTTCAGATCGCCCCTGGCCTTCTGTGGATCGGTGAGGATTTCTCTTCCCATACTGGCGTAGATGAGGCAGATGTCGATGCCGTTGTTCCCAGCGACCGAGGCGATCTCGGACGCGCGCTCGGGAGAGCACGTGACGTCCAGATGATCGCCCTCGAAGCCGACCATGATTTCGATGGCGTCGTACCCGACCTGGGCGGCCTTCTCGATTGCCGTCTCGATGGGGTAGGGCTTGAACATACCGGAGAAGAGCGCGGTCTTCATGCGAAACCTCCTTAAAGGCAGACCACGGACGACAGACCACAGACGACAAGAGGCGGCGTGGCTCCTAGCGTTTGGATGTCACTGTTGCCAGGCGGTCGCCCTTGTCCACGTAGGGATGCTGGGACGGCAGGGCCACATCACAGTGTGCGCGTGAGGCGTTGTAGGCCTTGAGGTACCCGGTTGCCGGCGAGATGATGTCGTGGCGTTTGAGGTCGATGTCGGACAGGATGTGGCCCAGGATGGCGCCTTTGCGCACGGGATCACAAAGCTGGTAGTCTCGAGCGACGAACAGGCCCGTGACGGGCGCCTTGACCTCTGTAGATCGCGTCTCGTCGGAGAAGAGGACCGGGTCATCGCCCTTCTCGAGACGGCCTCGAATCACGCCGATGACCTTGCCGAAGTTGTTCACCACGCGGAGACATCGCTGCACCTGTTGTTCGTCCACCAGGTACTGACCCGCGCACTCGTAGGTGATGCCCACGCGTCCCGTGGAGCAGAAGTAGCCGGTGATCGTGATCTTGTTCCCAGCTGGATTGACCTGAACGAACCGGTGTCCGAGTTTGGCCGCGATCTCCCGAATCCCCGGCACGTCGCGAATGAGCACGGCCGGTGCGCTGTACTTCTGCCAGCAATGCAGGTCGAGCACGTGCGTGGCCCGATCGCCCACGGCCAAGTAGATGGCACGGGAGAGCTGTGTGGTGGCATTGCCGCTCGCCTTGCCCGGCCACGTACGGTTCATGTTGTGCCCCCGGTCGTCTCCGTAAGGCTGCTCCGGTCCCATGCGGATGTGGGGGCGCCGGTCGCGGATCGCGGGAAGGTTCATGAACGGCACGGCGACGATCCTGCCGGCCTTCAGCCGAGAGGGAGCGTCATCCATAAACCGGCGAATGGCCTCACTGCCCTGCAACTCGTTGCCGTGCTGGGCCGCCGTGAGGAGCCAAGTGGGACCAGGCTTTCCCGAGTTGAGCCTCCAGGTCGGAACCGAGATGCACTGGCCGGATTTCAGCTGGGCCTGAATCCGTCGAACCTGTAGCTTGGCTGCCATTCCATCCTCCTGTGCGTTACTCAGCCAGTGGCAGCGAGGGAGCCACTACACCCTCAGGGCCGATCCAGATCGGGCTGGACCAGGCCGCGTTGCCGTCTGCCTGGAATACGCGCACGTAGTACCAGTCGCGGGTTGCCGGAGGGACGTCGAGCCGGTCAACTATCGAGACCTCCGCGTTGTCGCCCTGTGGACAGGTCCGGTGATGGAGGCCGTTGTTCTTGATGATGTCCACGCGGCTGATCTGGTCGGTTCCGGCGACAAAGACCTCGATCTCGCGCTGGTACAAATCGTTCCCGTCTGACGGGTATTCGAGCACGGAGCCCATGGGCGATCCGTTGAGATGGAACTGGAGTACGATGCGCACGCCGGTGGTTCCATAGCAATGACGGTTGTACAGCGCGTCCCAGATGGCCTCACGGGTGAGTTCGGGTGCGTAGACGCCCGCGATACCCGCCTTCCAGTTCTGGCAGAGGTAGGGATCGCCCTCCATCATCGAGCGGCCGGGATATCCGACGTGGCTGTCGCCCGCCGCGACCACGCCGAGTATGTAGCCGCGGCTGAAGGCGTACATTGCGCTTTGATTCAGGGGTCGACGCTTGGTGTTGAGCGGGTTGTCCTCGCGCGATTCGTAGGATCCCCAGCACGAGTAGATCTCTAGGAGGCGATCGATCTCCGGGTCGAATGCGTCCCAATCCATGTACTTCATCAGGTGATGGGGCGCCGTGAGGATGCGGCGATCGTTCTCTCTGCAGAAGCGAAGCAGTGCGTGGGCGTTCGTGGGGCAGGCCTGATTCCGGCGGGGAACGGGGAAATTGGGCTCGACGTCGGCTTCCCGGTAGATCAGGCAGCGATCGCCCTGAACGCCCAGCCCGCACTCCCAGGACTTAAGGGACACGAAGCGTCCGGGCTCGTAGGCGTCGATGACGGCCTGCTGGGTCTCCTCCCAGCCCGGGTTCTGCGGATTGGGACAGCCGCTGTTCGAGTTGGCGACGAAGTCCAGGAGGCTGCACTCCCGGGCGTACTGGAACAGCTCGGCAGGCGTCCGTGTGGAATCGCCCCGTTCCTCGCTGGGCTTCCACTGGTGGTAGATGCACTGGGCGTGGATGTCGCCCCAGTAGAGGCGCTCGTACTGGCCTGGTGCGACGACGACGGGATTGGTGAGCGCTCCGCCCACGTCTGATCCGACGCGGATCCGACCGACACCCGGTCCAACAGCCCGACAGTTGCCTAGTTCTCTCGCATCGCCATCGGATGCGGGTGCGGCATCGGGGACCTTCAGAAGGTCGCCATCG
>JASLMQ010000474.1 GCA_030746455.1 Candidatus Latescibacterota bacterium | reverse complement strand
ACCCGTCTCGGTGATGAGCTCGTTGCCCCTCACAAGAACGGGAAGGCGGACTCGGGCGACCACCGGGCGGACGCCGTCATCGAGGATGCGCAGAAGGAGGCGGGCGGCCCTGGCCCCCGTGTCCGCCATGTCCACGTGCGGGTAGGTGTGGTAGATCGTCGCGCCGTTCGTGTGCCGAAGCATCCGCGCCGTGAGGATACCGTGGAGGTCGAGTGAGAGCACGATCGGGATGTCGGGGCCCAGGATATTGCGGGCCTCCTGAAGCAGATATCCCTCGGGATCCAATTCCTCGGTAGCACCCATGGCACCGTGCATGGAGAAGTAGCAGGCATCAATCCCTTTGGCGTTCCGATCGATCGCGTCGAGGAATTCGGATGCGATGCGATCGAAGCTCTCCTGAGCGAGCGGTCCGGCGGACCCGGCGCGCGCGCCGTATGTGGGGATCAGCTCCATGTCGGGCCGCTCGCGGAAGACCGAGAGCGCGCCGCTGAGTTCACTTCTGATCCCTTCGTGATAGGCGAAGAGCTGCTCGCCTACGTTGATGGCATAGCTGTCGTAAGTGCAGACGACGGGATTGAAGGACGAGATCTCCTGCTTGCATTCCGCGATGAGGATGCGTGGCATGGCACAACCCCCTGTGTCCCCCCACGTGAGGAGATGGTTCAGCTGCTTCGGTTCGTAGATATTCGTAAGCGCGACTGGTCTGGTACCAAGATAGCATGATCCGAAGCACTTGGCAGGGAATAGAGATGCCCACGGTGTTCACGTTCTCCTTCTGGTTGCTCCTGCTCACCTACGGCTATCTTCTTAGACGTCTCGTCTGGCGGATACCCAAGCCCTCCCCTGGACGTTGGCTGGCCTCGGGAATCCTGGTCCTGTCCCTGGGCGCCGGTGTGTCGGTGCTGTTCTTCGGTGACGCGAAGAGCATCCCCTCGCTCGAACCTGCCAGCTGGTGGCAATGGTCCCACATCTGGAAGTGGATGACTCACATCAGCCTTGGGTTCGCGTACGTCCTGTTTGGGCTTGTGGTCGCACGAGACGTCTACTGGGGGCTGCGGCAACTCTGGCAGGGGAGGATTGGGTCTCCGGACAAGCAAGCCGAGTCCGAGGAAAGCCAACCGCAAGCGGACCTCGAGCGGCGTCGCTTCCTCCTCTGTGCCTCGAACATCGGCCTGTCTGGAATCTCCGCGGTGGCAACGGGTTACGGTTTCCACAGTGCTCGTCGGCTACAGGTCTTCGAGGCCTCGGTTCCCATCCCCGGCCTGCCCGATGAGCTGGTGGGGTTCACCATCGCTCAGATCGCGGACCTACACGTGGGGCAGACCATCGGTCGGGACTTCGTGCAAAGTGTCGTCGACACGGTGAATGAGCTGTCCTGCGATCTTGTCGCATTCACGGGCGATGCCGTGAACGGCTATCTACCCCACATGCGGCTTCGCAGTCCCCCCCACATACGGTATCATCTGGCGCCCCTCGAGGAGCTCCGAGGGATCCACGGGTGCTATTTCGTGACGGGGAATCACGAGTACTACTGCGGAGCCGAGGCCTGGACCGAGGAGATGGAGCGTCTGGGCTTCACCGTTCTGCTCAACGACCACCGATTGCTGGAGCGAGGCGGCGCTCGGATTGTCCTGGCGGGGGTCACAGACTACCACGGGTGGCGGTATGTTCCCAGCCACGCCTCATCTCCCCGCGACGCCCTCGCCAATGCGCCAGACGGCGATATCAGAATCCTGCTCGCGCACCAGCCACGGTCCGTGTTCGAGGCATCGGAGGCGGGGTGTGATCTGCAGCTGTCTGGGCACACGCACGGCGGTCAGGTGTTCCCCGGGCATCTCTACGTCTGGCTGAAGCAGCCGTACGTTTCGGGCCTCCACAGGTATAAGAACACCTGGATCTACGTCAGCCGCGGCACGGGTTACGTTGGGCCGGTGTTGCGCCTGGGCGCCTCGGCAGAGATCACGCGAATCACGCTGTGCAGGGAGGATCGGGCGGCGCGGCCCACATTAGCCTCTCGCGGCGCTCCCTAATGATCCCTTCGTGCGTTCTGTCGCCCCTTCGGGGCTATTGGGGTACCTGGGCTTCGGAGTACCTGGGGCTTACGCCCCAGGCTAATGACTATCGCCCCTTTGGGGCTCCCCAGCCCGGGATTCCGCAAGTGCCCACGCCGCGGTCACCGTCTCTTGCGGGATGGATCCTCGATGTGCGGCGAGGTGGCGTAGACCTACCAGGTTCTTAGCCCCGGAGGGGCGGTAGTGAATAGCCAGGGGCGTCAGCCCCTGGAAGGTATGGCACCGGCGTCCCTAGCCCTGGAAGGGCGAAAGTGGCCTGGTTCGAGATCCCAGGTACCAGTATGCTCGTCAGGCTGAGGCTGACCACGAACCCCAGTCGCGGGAGAACACCGATGGCGGTAATCCGATCGGTCATCTGGGATTTCAACGGCACGATTCTGGACGATGTGGGGCTGGCAGCCGAATCGATCAGCGAAGTCCTTCGGCGGAGGGACCTCCCCACGATAGATCGTGATACCCACCGACGGGCCTTTGGGTTCCCGGTGCTTGACTACTACAGGCGGCTGGGCTTCGATCTGGAGAAC
>JASLMQ010000473.1 GCA_030746455.1 Candidatus Latescibacterota bacterium | reverse complement strand
GCCTGGGTACCCAGGTTCCGCCTCGGGCCCAGGCCTGGATCCTTCATGCCTCCCTTTGTGAGCCAACGCCCGGGCCTTCCTCCACCTGGATATGCCCTTCTTTCGTGTTTTTCGTGTCTTTCGTGGTGACCGGGTTCTGTCTAATCAAGGTTGGGTTCTTCTGCCTTGGGGTCAACCGTAGCCGAGCTTCTGCACGAAGTCGGTCGTGATCTCCCCGCTCGCGAAGTCGGGGAACGCCATGGCCTTCAGGTGGAACGGGATCGTGGTGGGCACGCCTTCGACCACGAACTCCTGGAGCGCCCGGGTCATCCTGGCGATCGCCTCCTGTCGGGTGGACCCGTGGGCGATCATCTTCGCGAGAAGGGAATCGTACTGAGAGGGAACCGTGTAACCGGAATAGACGTGGGTATCGATCCGGATCCCGGGTCCCCCAGGCACGTGGAACGTCGTCACCGTTCCGGGAGAAGGCCTGAAGCTTCGTGCCGGATCCTCGGCGTTGATCCGGCATTCGATGGCGTGGCCCGACGTCACCACCTGTTCCTGCGAGAAACCGAGCTCCTCTCCCTGGGCGATTCGGATCTGCGCCTTGACGAGATCCAGGCCGGTGACCATCTCTGTCACGGGATGCTCTACCTGGATCCGGGTGTTCATCTCCAGGAAGTAGAACTCACCTGACGCATCCAGGAGGAACTCCACTGTTCCGGCCCCCGCGTACCCTGCAGCTCGGGCGCCCGCGGTCGCGGCCTCACCCATCCGGTTTCTCAGGTCCGCGTCCACCGCCGTCGAGGGAGATTCCTCCACCAGCTTCTGGTGCCGACGCTGAATCGAGCACTCGCGCTCACCCAGATGGACGATGCGTCCGTGCAGGTCCCCAAGGACCTGGATCTCGACGTGTCGGGGGCGCTCGATCTCCTTCTCCAGGTAGAGGGTGCCCGACGTGAAGGCCGCCTCGGCCTCCGCGTGAGCCATCTCCCAGGCGCGGGCCAGCTCCTCCTCCCCCTGGACCGTGCGCATGCCGCGCCCACCCCCGCCGGCCACCGCCTTGAGCCTCACCGGATATCCGATGCGAGATGCGGCTTCCCGTGCCTCCTCCGCGTTCGCCAGTGGGCCGCTGCCCGGGGAGACCTGCACCCCGGCTCGAGCCATCGTCTCCCGCGCCACTGCCTTGTCGCCCATGTTCCGGATCGACTCGGGGGAAGGCCCGATGAAGGTGATGTCGCACGAGGCACAGATCTCGGCGAAGTCCGCGTTCTCCGCGAGCGGACCGTACCCGGGATGGATCGCATCCGCATTGGTGACCTCGGCGGCACTCAGCACCCGGGGGAAATTCCGGTAGCTTTGCTCGCCCGGCGGCGGACCGATGCACACGTCTTCATCGGCAAACCCGATGTGCAGGGAATTGGCATCCGCCTCGGAGTGCACCGCGACGGTCTGGATGCCCATCTCCTTGCACGCACGGATCACGCGGAGGGCGATTTCGCCCCGATCGGCCACCAGGATCTTGCCGAAGGATCGAGGTCGGAGCACGGAAGTGGGAAGGGGGAAGGACGGCTCTCGCCGCAGGCTTGGGTGGACGGGAGGCTCCTCAGAAGGGCTCGAGGAGGAAGAGGGGGGTATTGTACTCCACGGGCCTCCCATTTTCGACGAGCACACGGACCACGCGGCCCTTGATGTCCGCCTCGATCTCGTTCATAATCTTCATCGCCTCGATGATACAGAGCGTCTGCCCAGGGGAGACGATGTCTCCCTCCTCCACGAACGGGGGCGAATCCGGGCTCGAGGCCAGGTAGAGCAAGCCGACCATGGGCGACAACACCGTATGGTGCCCGTCCTCCTCCCCGGCGGGGGACTCTTCCGCCGGCGGCTCGGCCTCGGTCTCGGGCCCGGGCTTCGGGCCCGGGTACAGTGGAATCGGTTCGGCCTGTGCGGCGCCCCTCACGATCCGGATACGGCCGCCCACCAAGCGCTTCTCGACCTCGATCTCCCGGATATCATCGTTGCCCAACAGGTCGATCAGCTCCTGGAGGGCTCGACGGAGGTTTCTGGAGAGTTTCACCTGGGCTCCTCGACAGACCGTGGCTGGGCGTCGCTCCAGCCCAATCAGACCCGCTCGACGTACTGATCGGACCGCGTGTCGATCTTCAGAATGTCTCCCGTTTCCACAAAGAGGGGCACCTGGATCGATGCGCCGGTCTCGAGGACCACCGGTTTGGTCGCCCCGCTCACCGTGTCGCCGCGGACCCCGGGGTCTGCCTTGGTCACGGCGAGCTCCACGAAGATGGGGAGCTCCACACCGAGGGCGTTGTTCTCCGCGATGAGAACATCCAGGACTTCGTTCTCCTTGAGGTACTTGACGGCATCTCCCACGGTCTCCTTGGCGAGCTCGAACTGCTCGTAGGTCTTGTTGTCCATGAAGACGTACAGGTCGTCCGACGTGTAGAGGAACTGCATCTTGCGCCGCTCGAGCCGAACGTCATCGACCTTGTCGCCGGAGCGGAAGGTGCGATCGAGCACGGAGCCGGTTTTCACGCTCTTCAAACGGGTCCGGACCACCGCGGCCCCCTTGCCCGGCTTGAAGTGCTCGTACTCCACCATATTGTAGAGCTCGCCCTCTATGCGTAGAACCATGCCGTTGCGGAATTCCGATGTCGAAACCATGTGCCTCGAGACCTCCGAAATCTATAACGATTCCTGCCCCGCGTTCTCCCGGTCTCCCCGAAGCGCCGATAGGCGCTGGGCCGCCCGAGCGTTCTCCGGGTCGCTGTTCACGACCTCCTCGAGCACGTCCGCCGCACGATCGACCAATCCCTGCGTCGCATAGAGCTCGGCCAGGGTCACCGTTGCAATGGTCGGTGGGTCGACCCGCGTGGTGCGATCTTCGTCCCGGTTCCCTTCCGACGTCCTCGCGCCACTCACGATCTCCCGAACCAGCAGACCCAGATCCTCGACGGTCGTCGGCGTGGCATTCGCCGCCTCGATTTTGTCCACAGCGCTCGGGGGGGAGACATTCGGGCCGAGAGAACCCGCCACTCGGGTCGGTTCCTCCCCTGGACCATCGTCGGAGTCCAGGGGGCCTCCCGCGGATGCGGGGTCCTCATCATCGGCACGAACAGGGGCTGAAACGTTCGAACCCCGGAGCGCTTGGGCCTGAGCCGCCACCTCGGGGTTCAGAGGGTCCAGGAGGAGGATCCGCTCGAATCTCTGGAGGGCGGATTCCGGCCACCCCATCTGGATCTCGATCTTGCCGATGAGCCAGAGCGCCGTGAGGTTGTCTGAATCCAGCTGCAGGACCTTGTGAAACTCCTGCCTGGCTTCTTCGGATCGGCCCGATGCGAGGTGGCACCGGCCCATCACGAGGTGGCCCGTAGCGTAGGAGGGACGGTAGCGCAGCCCGCGCCGGCAGATTTCGACCGCCCGCTTCACGTCTCCCGCGCTCAGGACCTCGTCGGCCAGACGCGCGAAAAGGACCGATGTCGGGTTCTTGACGCAGATCTTCTCGAGCTTGCCGCTGGACACCGACATATAAGGCTCCGTCGCCCCTGCCGGATAGAAAAAACCGCCCGAAGTATAGGTAAAAGCCTCTACCTTGTCAACGGCCATCTGCCGCTGACCCGCGGACGGAAGCCCAGCCCCGATCACCATTTCGGACGTCCGGGCGTCTCGTCCCCCACACCCGTCGGGCAGGGCTCCCCAAGCCACAGGGAGACCTCTTCCCGGTACGAACGGATAAAGGCGTCGGAAGGACGCGACGGCCACGGACCGGTCTAGATCAGCCGATCATCTCCTCGTCACTGCCCCGGTTGAATTCCCATCCGGTAACGAAGGTCCCGTCGGCGTCCGGGCGAGCCCAGGCCAGGCGAGCTTGTATGCGGATCTCGAACGCAGCCACGTTGTGCTGCGAGTCGAATCCGTCTTTCAGGACATCGAAGTTGTCGGTGCGGATCTGCATACCGTTCGCACTGATGTCCACGATCTCGATCTCCAGATGGTCGCCCTCACCTACCCTCGCCTGGATGGGGAGGTCCATCCGTACACGTTCGTGGCGGCGCTTGTCCTCTGCCGATTGGGCATCCTCAGCCATAGGGGCACTCCTTCCTGGGTCTTGGGGGGCGGCCGTATTGGGGGCCGCGTGTTTCACCTAATGTAACGAATCCGAACGGAAAATCTAGCGCAAAATGCTTCCGGTGCCTTCCCGTCCACCCGGCGCCTCGCGAGTCGCCCCATCTGACCGGGAATTGCCTTGTGCGGGAAGGGGCTATGTCCTATATTCTCCACCCCTTTGCTGGCCCTGCCTCGCCGTTTTCGACTCGCGGCTCCTGACCCTTCGACGGATAGACACCCCATGTCTTTCGACAGCGTGACCCCACTCCGGTTCCTACTGGCCCTCTCCCCCATAGCCTCCGTCCTTCTTCTCATGGTCGGCTTCCGCTGGGGGGGTGCCAGGGCCGGCGCCGTGGGATGGCTGGTCGCCCTGGCCGCGTCGCTCCTTTTCTTCGGCGCCGACGCCGAGGTCCTGGCCTACTCGCAGGTGCGGGGCGTGATGCTCACGCTCTACGTCCTGTACATCATCTGGATGGCCCTCGTGCTCTACAACGTGGTGAAGGAGTCGGGAGCCATCGCAGCCATCGGGGAGGGCATGGTCCGGCTTACGGGGGATCGGGTTCTGCAGCTCCTGATCCTGGCATGGGTCTTCAGCGCCTTCCTCCAGGGGGTTGCCGGCTTTGGCGTCCCGATCGCCGTTGTCGCCCCTCTGCTCCTGGGTCTGGGCTTCTCTCCCGTGACCGCCGTGGCCTCCGTCGCCGCGGGTCATTCGTGGTCGGTCACCTTCGGCGACATCGCGGCCTCGTTCAACGCCCTGATCGCCACCACCGGCCTGCCCGGAGAAGTCCTTGCGCCCTGGTCGGCCGGTCTCCTGGGTCTCTCCTGCTTCGCCTGCGGCATCGCTGCCGCGTGTGCCTACCAGGGACTGGATTCGCTAAAACGCGGGATTGTCGCAATCCTCCTCATCGGAACGGTCATGTCCGGGGTCCAGTATGCCCTGGCCGTAACCGGCCTCTGGAACCTGGCGGGCTTCGTCGCCGGGCTGGCCGGGATCGCGGCGAGCGCCCTGGTCGCGCGCCTGGCCTTCTACCGGACCGCCCTCGCCTCTGGAGGTCCGGCACCCACCGCCCACGCGGGGGACGCACCGCCGGAGATGCCGTTCGCCCTGGCCGTTGGGGCCTACATCATCCTGGTCATCGTCGTGGGAGCAGCCGAGCTGGTGGGGCCGGTCCACTCGGTCCTGAACGCCGTCAAGATCCAGCTTCAGCTCCCGGCCACCCAGACCGCGCTCGGGTGGACCGTCGAGAGCGGGGCGACCAAGGGCATCAGTCTCTTCGGACATGCGGGTGCCCTTCTGGCCTACACGTCCGTCGCGGGATACGTGCTCTATCGGTCTACGGGACGCTACACTCAGGGGGCATTGGGTCGGATCCTGTCGAACACGGTGAGCAGCGCGGTCCGCTCAAGCATCGGAATCGCGTCGATGGTGGGTTTCGCGATGATGATGGATCAGACCGGCATGACCTATCTGCTCGCCATCGGGCTGAGCCGCACCCTGGAGTCGGTCTTTCCATTTCTATCCCCCTTCATCGGACTGCTGGGCGCCTTCATGACCGGGTCGAACACCAACTCGAATGTGGTCTTCGCCGGTCTGCAGCAGCAGACCGCGGGCCTGCTGGGCCTCCCCGCGACGGTGATCCTGGCCGCACAAACGACCGGCGGATCGCTGGGCAGTATGCTGGCCCCGGCCAAGATCATCGTGGGGTGCAGCACTGCGGGGCTCGCGGGCGAGGAGGGCCAGGTCCTGCGACGCACCATCGTCTACGGGGTTCTGATCACGATCGTCATCGGCATCGTCACCTGGCTTGCTGTCCACACGGTCTGATTCCTTCCGGGTCATGGCCTTCGGGCTTTCCACGGGTGTTCGCCTCACCTCCACCGGCTGAGCCCTGCCGGCAGACCACGGGGGACAATTCTCAATTCCCCAATTTTCAATGCCTTTCTGGTCTCAGCATCCACTGAGGCCAGCCGGGCTTAGGATTTCGTTCCATGTCGACCTCCTTCCTGCAGAAACATCGTCTCACGCTGCAGACCGTCGCCTTCCTGGGCATGGCCATTCTGCCTTTCCTGCTCTACGCCGCCGCCCAGGCATCCGCAGCCTCCCTGCTGGCCCCCCTGGTCGGACTGATGGCCGCGTTGATGCTCGCCGTGATCCTGATCGGCTAGCCTGCACCCCTCACCGCTTGCCGAGCCACCAGGCGGACCGACATACCATGTGGACCTACGACAGGACCTACGACCTGATCGTCGTGGGAGCCGGGCACGCCGGCACCGAGGCCGCCCTGGCGGGCGCGCGCATGGGCTGCCAGACGCTCCTGCTCACGATGAACCTGGATACCATCGCGCAGATGTCGTGCAACCCCGCCATCGGCGGTATCGCGAAGGGCCACATCGTCCGGGAGATCGACGCGCTCTGTGGCGAAATGGCGCTGAACATCGACGCAACGGGTCTGCAGTTCCGGATGCTCAACAGGCGCAGGGGGCCCGCTGTCCAGGCCCCGAGGGCCCAGGCCGACAAGAAGGCCTACCAGTTCAGGATGAAGTCCGTCGTGGAGGGCCAGCCCCGGCTGGACCTGAAGCAGGAACTGGTGGAAGACCTGCTGGTCGAGGAGGGGAGCGTCCGTGGGATCTTGACGCGGTCGGGTGCCGCGTTCATGGGAGGTACCGTTATCCTCACCACGGGTACCTTCCTCAAGGGCCTGATCCACATCGGGAACCTCACCCATTCCTCCGGAAGAGCGGGTGAGCGGTCCGCCGAGCGGGCCTCCGATGCCTTGCGCCGGCTCGGGTTCGAGGTCGGTCGCCTCAAGACCGGCACGCCCCCCCGCGTGAACGGCCGCAGCATCGACTACGGCGTCACCCAGGAGCAGCCCGGCGACGCGGACCCGCGCCCCTTCTCCAACCGGACCGACCGGATCACGCAGGACCAGCTGTCCTGCCACCTGACCGCCACCACGCCCCAGACCCACGAGATCGTTCGGGCCAGCCTGGACAGATCCGCCCTCTACAGCGGACGGATCCACTCCGTGGGTCCACGCTACTGCCCTTCGGTGGAAGACAAGGTCGTCAAGTTCCCCGAGAAGGACAGGCACCAGATCTTCCTGGAGCCCGAGGGACGCAGCACTCAGGAGGTCTACCTGAACGGGCTCTCGATGAGCCTGCCCGAGGAGGTCCAGATCGACGTGGTCCGGAGCATACCCGGTCTGGAGCGGGCCGAGATCATGCGTCCGGCCTACGCCATCGAGTACGACTTCGTGCCTCCCACGCAGATCCTGCCCTCCCTGGAGACCAAGAACGTTCGCGGCCTGTTCTTCGCCGGCCAGATCAACGGCACCACGGGATATGAGGAGGCCGCCGGACAGGGCATCATCGCCGGGATCAATGCGGCCCGACACTCCAGGGGCGAGGATCCAGTCGTACTGGACCGCTCACAGGCCTACATCGGGGTGATGATCGACGACCTGGTCACCAAGGGAACCGACGAGCCGTACAGGATGTTCACCTCGCTTGCCGAGTACCGCCTTTTGCTCCGGCAGGACAACGCCGATGCCCGGCTGACCGAATTGGGCCGAAGCCTAGGGCTCGTGGATGACGAGGTCCACGCCCGTTTCAGACAGAGAAGGGATGCCGTTGAGACGGAGCACCGCCGCCTCCAGGCGGTTCAGGTCACGCCCTCCGAAGCCGTCCAGGAGGAGCTCAGGCGATCGGGCTCCGCGGAGCTGGCCCAGCCGACCCGTCTTGCCGACCTGCTGCGCAGGCCCGAGCTCGATTACGGGTTCGTGGAGGCGGTCTCGCCTCCCAAGGAGGCGCTTCCCGAGGACGTGCGCGAGTGCGTGGAGATCGAGGCGAAATACGAGGGCTACATCAGACGCCAGGAGGCGCAGGTCGCCCGGTTTCGGGACCTGGAGCGGAAGGCCATCCCGGAGGACCTGGACTACACGACGCTGCCGGCCATATCCCACCAGGCCGCCGAAAAGCTCTCACGGGTCCGCCCGCGCTCCATGGGGCAGGCGTCCAGGATCCCCGGGGTCTCGCCGGCCGACATCGCCGCCCTTATGGTCCTGCTGAAAGGTCGCGCGCGATCTCCTGACCGTGATGCCGGGCCCGACGGAGCGTAAGGAAAATCCCCGGAGGACCTGCGAAATGCCGTCCGATCTCGCCCATCCCCTGATTTGCCTGCCCCCTGGGTTTTTCGTATTATAACGCTGACCCCAGGTGTCCCGTATCGGAGAATCCCTGCGGCGCTTCGGACGGGACTCCATGCTGGACGGCACCCACTCTCGCCCGGCGCATCTTCCAGCATGGATTCTGCTCTGTTCGCGCTTTTCGTGTCTTTCGTAGTTCCGATCTCGGTGTTCCAGGATCGGCCACGAAGGCAGGTGCCAAGACGATGGCCGAAGGCATCAAGATCATCACTACAAACCGGAAGGCCCGCCACGACTACAAGGTGCTGGACACCTACGAGGCGGGTCTTGAGCTGAAGGGGACCGAGGTCAAATCG
>JASLMQ010000472.1 GCA_030746455.1 Candidatus Latescibacterota bacterium | reverse complement strand
CGGTTGGGAATAGAACATGACCGATAGGCAGAGACTCCTGAGGACCTTCGGTGGCGAGGTGACGGACCGCATTCCGGTGTCCCCGTTCATCCACATCAACTACGTGAAGGAGTTCTACGGCTCACACGATGTGGACTGGGTGGCGAAGACATCGGAAGTCTACAGGCACTTCGGGTTCGAGGTGATCCACAGGAATTGCTCGGCAACGTACGACGCCTACGGGCCGAGCCGAACCGGCTGGGAGATCGATGTCCGGGTGATAGCCGAAGGACGCGACGAGTTGACGACGACCGAGATCCACGCGCCTGGCGGAAGGCTGAGGATCGAGGAGGTCCTTCGGTGGGTCTATGAATACGACGCGGAGGCGTCGGCTGTTCGGTACCCGATCCAGGACGCGGAGGACCTCGACCTGTTCATCGAGCATCAGCCGCCGGCGGAACCGGTCGATGGTTCCGGCATCGGACGCGCAAAGGCAACCGTGGGGGAGAACGGCATCGTGGCCCCGTGGATCCAGGGCGCCTTCAACCTGGTTGCCTACTACTACAGGCGTGTCGACGATCTGTTGATCGACGCCATGCTGAATCCGGACCTCTACAACCGGATGATGCGACACTTCCTGGCACGCTACAAGGTGTTCGTCGGGGAGGTGATCGACGCGGGCGCCGATGTGATCAGCTACGGAGGAAACATCGCCAGCGGCAAGATGGTGGGGGCGGACTTCTTCCGGGAGCACATCCTGCCGTACGAGCGAGACCTCATCGCATTCATCCAGGACCGTGGCGTGCCCGTTCTGTACCACAACTGCGGATGTGCCGGAAGCCTGATGCAGGTGTATCCAGAGCTCGAGGTGAAGGCCTACGAGTCCTTGACGCCGGAGCCGTTTGGAGACACGGATCTGGGGAATGCGGTGGCGACGTTGGGGGGCTCGGCAGCGCTGGCTGGCGGGATCGATCAGGTGCACCTGCTACGGAAGGGCTCCGAGGAAGAGATTCGGAGCGCCGTCAGGGAGGCGCTCGAAACGGTGGGTGACAGGTGCCCGTACATACTCGGCACCACGGACTACTTCAACGAGGAAACGCCCGAGGAGAGCATCCGCGCGCTGGCGGACGCGGGGCGGGAGTTCGGGGCGCTCTAATCGTCATTGGCGCAGACCGAGGAACTACGAAAAACGCGAAAGACGCGAATAAAGCCCGAGGTGCGGTCTGGTGGGGGTCGAGCCACGCCTGCCCTCCGTAGCGCGTAGCGCGGAGGAGGGAGCCACGAACCACAGGAAGGTCGCGAGGGATGACGTCCAGGGAGCGGATAGAGACAGCGTGGAGCTTCGAGGAGCCGGATCGGGTCCCATTCGAGCTCTATCTGTGGCCCGGGGTCAAGGAGGATCCCGCCTGCGCGCGACTGAGCGACCTGATCGATCGATACGCGGACAACTGGCAGGGATGGGGCCCCAACTGGGGCTGGTTCGGGATGGACTACAAGGACGAGGAAGAGGTGATCGAGGAGAGGCCGGGTGAGTTCAAGCGAGTTCGCTGCCGACGGAAGACCCCGGCCGGAAGCTTCGAACAGATCACGTGGCATCCGGTCTCGACGTCGGACTACCACTACGAGAAGCACTTCGTGTCCACACTCGAGGACCTCGAACGGCTCACCTGCGCGGGCCGGAAGCGGGTGGACGGCAGGGGCTATGATCCCGACCGGTTCGTCGATGCGTTTGTGACCACGAGCGTCCCCCACCCGTTCGGATCCTTGTCAAGGGCGGCCGATCAGAGTACCTTTTATACGTGGTTGGTCACGGAGCGCGAGGTCGTACACGCGTTCTTCGGGGCCTACACGGACTACATCGTCGCCGAGCTCGATCGGGTGATGGAATCCGAGGTCCCGAGGTACTTCCGGCAGGGAGGACTGGAGATGGCCATCGATCCGTGGCTGTCGCCCGAGATGCTGGAGGATCTGGTCGCTCCCTACGACACGACGATCAACCGGAAGCTTCATACCTACGGGGGGAAGGTCCGGCACCATTGCCACGGTCGGATCATGACCTACCTGGATCGCTTCAGCGAGATGGGGATGAACGGCGTGGAGCCGTGCGAGCCACCGCCTCAGGCCGACGTGGACATGGTCGAAGCGAAACGCCTGGTGGGAGACCGGATGCTGCTGTGCGGGAACATCCCTTCGCCTCAGTTCCAGACCATGTCGCCCTCGGAAACGCGAGAGCGGGTGCGCCAGGTCATCAGAGACGCGGCACCGGGCGGGGGATTCGTGCTGAGGACCACGGGGGGCGACGCCGGGACGTGGGAGTCGCGGAACCTTCCGAACGTGATCGCCAACTGCGAGGCGATGGTAGAGGCGGCACTTGAGTACGGCGCATACCCAATCAAGGCTTAGCCTTGATTCGACAGAACCCGGTCACCACGAAAGACACGAAAAACACGAAAGAAGGGCATATCCAGGTGGAGGAAGGCCCGGACGTTGGCTCACAAAGGGAGGCACGAAGGATCCAGGCCTGGGCCCGAGGCGGAACCTGGGTACCCAGGCGCTTCGCGCCACTCGCACCCCCCGATTTCGTCGGATTGAGGTTAGTGCGCGGGATTCCAGATCGGTAGGTGGTAGAAGATGGCGGCATCTGAGCTGCGAGATCGCGTTGCTTTCCTGAGGGAGACGGAGCTCCTGGGCGGCGCGTCGGAGGATCTCCTCGCGAGGGTTGCGGAGGACATGGAGGAGGTCCGGGTGCAGGCCGGGACCACCGTCTTCCAGGAGGGAGACGTGGGCGATGCCGTGTACCTGGTGGTGGCCGGGGCCCTGGGTGTGGAGCGCGACGGTATGCGGATCGTGCGTTTCGGCCGGGGAGAGTGCGCGGGCGAGTTCGCCCTGGTTGATGGAAAGCCCCGCAGCGCTGCGGCCGTGGCAGAGTCCGACGTGGTGATGCTCAAGTGGCGGCGCGAAGACTTCCACAGGATTCTGGCGGAGGACCGGGAGGTCGCCTATGGCATCTTCCGGATCCTGACCGACCGGCTTCGGAGGGAGACGGACGTCCGGGTCGAGAAGGCGCTGGAGCAGGACCGCTTCCGACACGACCTGAACCGGGCCCACGAGGTGCAGATGGGCATGCTGCCCGAGGGAGAATTCACGACCGACGATTTCGACATATCGGGCACTTGTCGGCCGGCTGCCAAGGTGGGCGGCGACTACTACGACTACATCGAACTCGAGGACAACCGGCTCGGAGTGATCGTGGCGGACGTGACCGACCACGGTTTCTACTCGGGCCTGTTCGTGGCGATGGCCAAGAGCTGCCTGCACACTCAGGCCACGATCGACACAACCCCCGCCAAGGTGATGGAAGCGATGAATCGGACGGTGTCGATGTCGATGCAGAGCGGCCTGCTGATGACGTGCTGCTATGCGGTTCTGGATGCCCGCCACAGCACGCTGATCTACACGAATGCGGGGCACCCGTATCCGTACCACTACATCAGGCGAGAAGATAGGCTGGTGCGGCTCGAATCCACGGATATGCTCCTGGGCGTGCCGGGATTCGAGGGATCATCATACAGTACACGCGAATGCCGGTGGGAGCCGGGGGATTTCGTTCTGCTGTTTTCCGACGGTATTCCCGAAGCCGCGGACCGGCACGGTGAGATGTTCGGTGAGGAGCGTCTGGAGGCGGTCATCCTGGACCACAAGGACGAGTCGTCACCCCGCGTGCGGGATGCGGTGATGTCGGCGCTGGCCCGGCACAGCGGGAGCGTGCCCCGCAGCGACGATGTCACCCTTGCCGTCGTCAGGGCGAGGTGATGGGACCTGCCCAGGGCGGACATTGCTCCCGATAGGGGTGATATATCTGTCCGTATAACAAGCAATTAACGCGAATTGCCGATTTGAGCTTGCGGCGTAGAGCCCGATTCGGTATCTCTTTTTGGCGAGAAACTGACTGATGGTCAATTACTGAATAAAAGTCATATATAATAGGATCGGGCTGCCATGCGACCAAGGGGTCGCGGTATCAGCGAGGTCTCGAATGGGTGTCAAGGAGCGAAGAGAGAGGGAGAAGGAGCGTCGACGGAACGAGATCATCGACGCGGCCGAGCGGGTCTTCTTCTCGAAGGGATACATCCAGGCAACGATGGACGAGGTGGCGCGTGATGCCGAGCTGAGCAAGGGGGCGATCTACCTCTATTTCAGGAGCAAGGAAGAGCTCTACCTGGCGATCAACCACAGAGGGCTGACCCTGCTCGAGGCGATGTTCGCGGCGGTGATGGCGGAGGAGAGTAAAGGGATCGAGTTGGTCCGATGCATCGGAGAGGCCTACGTCGAGTTCTCCGAACGACACCCGGACTACTTCAACGCACAGATCTACTACGAGGCCCAGGGTGTACAGCTCAATCAGGCGGATCCCCATGCCCGTGCGTGTATGGAGCAGGGACAGAAGGTCCTGTCCCACGTGGTCCAGGCGATTCAGATCGGGATCCACGACGGGAGCGTAGGCACCGACACCGACCCGATGGAGCTGGCCATCCAGCTGTGGGGGACCACGATGGGGCTGATCCAGCTCTATCACAAGCGGGACGTGATGCCCATGTTCCAGATGATCCAGGCCGATGATCTCATCCCTCACTACTTCGACCTGGTCGAGGCCGCGCTGTCGACGTAGGAGACGGCACGGGATCCCCCTCAGGACAGGAGATTGGATATGAAATGGCGATGGGGTGCCCTCGTACTCCTTCTGTGCGCGTCCGCTGCCCCCGAGGCGGCGGCTGGGGCGCGTGAGGACGAGACG
>JASLMQ010000471.1 GCA_030746455.1 Candidatus Latescibacterota bacterium | reverse complement strand
GTCCTCGCCCGCATATGTTCCCTGTCTCTGTGGGACAAGATCCATACCTCCCAAAGTGATCTCGCCATCTGCCGAGTGGAAGAGGTAGTGGTGTCCGTTCCCACCCGACGCCCTGAACAGGTCCGCGACATAGAAATTATCGTCGGAGATCCGCACCATCACGCTCGACCGGCCATAGACCGAGCACTGGGGATACACGTCAGGCGACGAAACCGCGACGGCCTGCGCCTCATCGGTGATGGCCACGAAATCGATCTTCCCGGAGTAGGTTCCTTTCTGGCGGCTTCGATCCACCACCACGGCATTGTGGGACACCGTGTGATGGGTCCAGCCCTCGCGCTTCGGCCAAACGCGCGCGTGCTCGGGGTATCCCATGTCCGGCATCAGGTCGAGTCCGAAGGCGTGCAATCCGAGATTCAGGCGGTCGGCGTGACCGTGCCCCATGTTCCGGCCGTAGTAGAGCCAGAGGGTGCGCTCGCGCTCGTCCTTCCCATCGCGCAGCAGCGCCAACCCGTAGCCGGTCATCACCTCCGATTTCAGCCGGAGCGGCCCGTGGATCTGGATCACCTTCTCAACGGCGGCTCTGAAGGCACCCGGCTCGGCATCGGCAATCGCCGGCTCGATCCTGTCGAGGTCACCGTCCACCAGATGGTAGGCGGCCTGCGCCAGGATCGGATCGCCGAATAGATCGTAGCCTTCCTCACACTGTCCGACCGTCAGCCCGCACAGGTGGGGGGATCCCACACTCCCCGTGTCTCCGATGTTTGGCACGTACCGGCCTAACATGATCAGACGAATTCCGGCGAGGAACATCCGCCTGTACCGAGGGTAGTCCCGGATGCTATGCCGGGCATAGGAAGGGCGCGCTTCGAGATAGTCGCACAGCGTCGTCATCCCCATCCCGGATTTCAGCCATCCCAGGCTGTAGCCGGGGGATCCCTCGGAGCCGATGCCATCACGGTCGATCTCGGCCGCGAACAGCTGGGGGATGTGGCCGCCGCAAGGGGTGCCTCCCATCAGGTAGCCCTCACTGAAGATCCAGTCCAGCCACTCGTCCGTGTCTTCCGCGTCCAGTGCGATGGCCAGCATCGCCATCGTCGACTGATCTCCCGGCTCATTGTGGTGGATATCTCCGGCCACGATCGCCCCGATGGCCTCGCGAAGGACGTGGGTCTCGTAATGCTCGCACAGGGCCGCCACGCTGTCCTGGGCCCGAAGGCGGTGCACTCGCTGTTTGTCCCCAAGGAAAGAGAACAGCGGGTCGTCATCCCGCCACGAGTCCCTCACCGCATCGAAGCACTCCGTGAAGGCCTTGAGCAGGCTGGGCTCCCAGATCCGACCGAAGATCCGGCCCCTCCCGCTCAGGCCGTCCGAGTTGAAGAACCCCCGCTCGGCCCAGTACGACCAGTCCATGTCGGGATAGACGTCAGCGACCCTTGCCAGCAATACGCCGGCCTTGTGCGCGTACTGCCTGTCGCCGGTCATCAGAAACGCCCGGGTCAGGCAGCGGCAGGCGGTCGATATCTCGCTCCAGATGCCGTAGTGGGCGTACACACCAACCAGCCTGTAGGCCTCCCCCTCCTCGTTCGTCCATCCCAGGCCATCGTCCACGGCGAACCCGTGGAGCGGGTCGCCGGGATCCGGGTGCTCGGTGTTGAACAGCAGGCTTCGATCCGCGCGCCCGGGATCGAAGCAACCATCGGGACCCACACCGCCCCGGTAGTAGGCGCCGAAGTCATTGGTGGGGTACCTCACGCCGCATCCGGTGCAGCGGATCTTCCACGGGTCGGCGAGCACATCGACCTCGTAGCGACTGAACCCGTCCCGACACGTCGGACATCCCCGTTCCACATTGGGGGTCGTGCTGCGCCCGATCGCCTGGTTCGTCACCAGCCCCCATAGGGAGTCATCGTCGAGCGCGGTCCAGCGCCGCGTCTGCTCGACGGCTCCATCCCTCTCCGAGGCGGCCCATGGGTATCGATCGATATTCCTCCGCATGTTCTGTATCTGCTCAGCCGTTGCGAAATGTCCGCCGGCCATCCGATTGCCCTCCGCTAAGGGTGCTCAGCCGATGCCCGATGCCAGATCGGCACAAGATAGGTCCTGGTGCTTGGGGCAGCAATGCCTTTCATGGGCTCCGTTGCGCCCCGGGCCCTGGCGACCCGGCCTCACCGTCTCCATTCGCCAATTCCCCTGTTGCGTCTGGGGCAGGGCCGCCGTATTTTCCGGCTGCCCGAACGGTCGGGGGCTCCGTGCGCCTTCCCGGTCGGGACGCCCACATCCCACTTAGACGCCCTATACCGCGAGGAACGCCAATGTCCCATCAGAGCTGCTTCACCTTCCGGACCCACGGCGGCGTGTGCGCCGGCGAGCAGTGGATCTACGACGGCGAGGAACCCGTTGCCAGGCTGGAAAGCTGCACCGTCGAGCAGCCCGAGGAGAACCTCAGGTACTTCGACGGCAATCCGAAGCCCGTGAACCTACGTGATCTGAAATTGGCCCCCGGTGGTCGTCCGCTCGTCTGCGGCGTGCAGATGTACTGGGTCTTCCAGCACCGGGCCCTCGCCACAACCGAGCTGCAGAGCGTCACGGTCGACGGCGATGGCACCGATTGCCTCTCGCTGACGGTGGTCACGCGCGACCCCGGAGGCGTGGCCACGTCACGCCGGGCACTCTCCCTCACCTACGATCCGGACCTGGCATCCTACGTCTACGACTTCAAGGCGCACCTGGAGATCCACAGCCCTGAGGTCTTCGACAAGGAGGAAGACATCCGATTCGAGTACTGCGATCCGTGGTACAACGACGTGCCCGGCCCTACGGTCGAGTTCCCCGGTATGTGGCGGAAACGATACAGCCATCTCCTCGCCGAGAAGGGCGACGGAGAGACCTGGCAGATGCCCCTCAATCACATGGCCACCGGAATCCCCAGCCCGCGTTCGCTCAAGAGAGACGGCCTCTTCGTCCTCGCGCACGACCCCGGCAACAATCCGGCCTTCGAGTTCGTCGGCGACACGGCGGACCGGACGTCGATCGGCGTCTGCAACTGGGGCTACGATATCCACTTCGCGGGTCACTACGAGAGGGATGAGCTCTACGGACCCATCTGCCCCCACTTCCGTATCCGTCTGTGCCCCGACGAGAAGGCCAGCCAGATGCAAGCCGAGGCCGCGCCCGTGCCGCCGGTCGCCTACAACGGCTTCGAGGAGCTCCCGCTCTACGAGCGATCGACGAGTTTCGCCAACGGGTTGCGTCTGAACGAGCCAACACCGGGGGCCACCGATCCCTGGCCCTGGCTGCCTGAGGGCGATGGAGCGGAGTGGTGCAGGGACGAAGGGAGGTCGGACAGCTGCTCGCTCAAGATATCGAAGGACACGACGGTACCGACCGAATGGGTGATGAACCGTGAAAGCGAGGGGGCGTGGACTCAGAGGTGGACGGCCTCCACCTCGTTCCGTGTGACCGCCTACATCAAGACCGATGTCGTGGCTGGCAGGGGCGCCTTCCTGGCGGTTCGATGGGGGGTGTACAACTACCCGGAGCGCTATCCCTACATCTGTTCCGAGAAGCTGACCGGCACGCACGATTGGACCCGGGTGAGCGTCGAGATCCACGGCCCGCCCCCACCGGACATCAGCGCCGTGCACCTGATCTTTCGGCAGGACGGTCCGGGAACCTCGTGGCTCGACGACCTCGACGTCGAAGTAGTCTAGCCCGGAGGGAAGCACAGCATGATGACGATTCAGGATCTACAGGAATCGGGTGCGACCTCGCACCGTGTGAGCGCCACCCCGGCCCTCAGGGAAGGCGAGTGGCACACCCTCTTCGAGGCAGATGGCCCGGGCCTGATCACTCACCTCTGGTTCACCTTCCCATCGAAGGACGAAATGCTGGGCCGCAGGAATCTCCTGCGCATGTACTGGGACGGTGAGGACGAGCCCAGCGTGGAGGCACCGCTCAGCGACTTTTTCGGGCTCCCCTTCGGCTTCACGGGGCTGGAGTACAAGCTGTCATCCCACTACCTGGTGGTGGCCCCGCGGAACGGCTTGAACTGCTACTTCCCCATGCCCTTCGGCCGGCACGCCAGGATCGAGATCCTCTCCGAGCAGCTGCAGAGCGGCGGCGGGTTCTACTTCCAGGCCGACACCTACCGATTCGGACGCGGTCTGCCCGATGCCTACCTGGCCTCACGGTTTCACGCCCAGTTCCGCTTCGAGAACCCTTGCGAGAACTACGGACGCAACTACCTCTTCGTCGATGCCGCGGGTACCGGTGCCCTGGTCGGCGCCACATTCGGGGTCACAGCGAACGATCCCCAGCTCGACTCGTGGTACCACGGCGGGGGAGACTCGATCTTCGTAGACGGGGAGACCCGTCCGAACGTGCTGCACGGGATCGGTGCGGAGGACTTCTTCGGCCATTCCTGGGGCGTCCAGGAGTTCCAATCCCCCTACGTGGGCACCCCCCTGCTCGAGCTCGATGAGGATGGCAAGTTCCGCCGTACCAGCGTCTACAGATTCATGGTGCACGATCCTGTGATGTTCGATTCGTCCATTCGTGGGGTGCTGGGCGCGATGGCGAACGGCTACTCGAGCGTCGCTTACTGGTACCAGACCGAGCCTCACCGACCGTTCTTCCGGACGCCCGAGGCCGATGCGCGAATGCCGGACAGCGTCGCGCCCTACGGCACGCACGACGTCGAACCCGACCATGCGGCGGAGTGGCAGCTCCTCGCCCCTTTCAGAGTCGACGACGCCGAGCCCTTCGAGACGGAACGCCCCTTCGAGTCGGCCGAGACCGGCGAAGAGGCGTTCGTGTACGCGGCGACCGGAAATCCGACCCGCCCTGGCGGGGAGCAGATGGAGGTCCGGTGGGTCCCGCAGACGCCGCGCCACAACTTCGTGGATTTCCACACCGTAGCCCGCCCCGCCATCAGGACCATCGCGCTCCAGGTCGGCGTAGTGGGCTACGCCCTCAAGTACATCGACTCGGACGTGGAGACGAACGCCAGGGTCTTCCTCGGCTTCGACGACGAAGCGGCTGTCCGGGTGAACGGCAGCGTCGCATTCGAGGGCCGACATCCCGCCGGATTCCGGGAGGCTTCCTTCACGGTGCCACTGAGAAAGGGCAGGAACCGTGTTCTGGTCAAGCTCTCCAACCGCCCGAACACCACCTGGAAGCTCTGGGCCTTCTCCTTCCGCATCTCAGCCTGACCCCGGGTCTGGGCCCACTACGTCCACACCTCCGTCCCTGCCCTTCCGTTTCGCGCCTTTCGCGTATTCTGTAGTTCCAGGTGGACTGGGTCGCTGGCACGCGCTCGGGCGTCTCGACACCTGGGCCCAATCTGGCCACCTCCCTCATCCCCTCTGTGCCCTCAGTGTTCTCTGTGGTGAGGGCCTTTCTTACGCTTCCAGCTTCGCAATCATCTCCTCCGGGATCTCCACCGCATAGACCTGCTGCGCGCCGCTCCGGTCCGAGTTGAAGACCACCCACTTCAGGTCCGGTGAGATGTAGGCATGCGGATGGGAGTCGTACACGTACTTACCGTCTCCACTCCTCCGCCGCGCGCGGTTGTAGGTCGCTTGCGACGAGCAGACGACCGCGGCCCGGTTCGTCTTCGGCGAGCCGATGATAACCTCATCGGGGAGGTAGGCGTCTCCCGCGAAGATCCGTCCCGACGGATCGATCCCGATGTGGTTCAGCTCCCAGGGGGAACAGATCTCCCGCGACTCCCCTCCTGGGCGGATCCCGACGACCCGGCCCTTGCCGTAATCGTAGTCCTCGATGTAGTTCAGCGTGCAGATGAGCTCCCCGGTGTCCCCCAGCCAGGTCTCGTGGCCCGACAGGCTTGCGGTGTGGGGAGGTCCCACGTTGAGCCGCGTCACCTCCCCACCCGGTACGCCGAGCAGGAAGAGCGTGCACCCTTCCTTGCCCACCAGCAGCTCCCGTTCCCCCCCCGGCGTGAACACGCACCCCCGATTGTGCTGCACCATCAGCTGCTTGCCCTCACTGGGCTCGAATTGCAGGTGCGTGTTGCAGGTCCATGGATCTTCGTGGATGATCTCGCATGTCTGGGCCTCCAGATCGGCAATCCCCACACCGAACAGCTGCGGGTCGAAGGACAGCGCCTGGCTGAAGGCCAGATACCGTTCTCCCCTTGAGATATCGAAGGATCCCGACTTCGGGACACCCTCCGGGAGTTCGATTGCCTTGTCCGTGCCGCGTTCCAGGTTGCAGGCCACGAACTCCTGTCCGCCCTGCGAGCTGAAGCGCTTGTAGTAGAAGGTCCCACCGTTGGCCATCGTCTGCCCGCCGGAACCGTGGCCCACCACCCGCTTCTCCCACGTTCCGAAGTCGCAGGCGACGTATTCGGCCGTGTTGGGCCCGTGTTCCGGGGCGTGGCGCCGGTACACGAAGCAGTGCGAATCCGGGGGACACCACGGGAACTCGCAATAGATGTTGCACTTGTCGGTCTCTTCGTCGGTGGCCTGGTGGATCACCACACCGTTCGGCAGCTTCTCCCTCGCCCCAACCATGTCCTGCCCTCCGTTCACGTGTTTCGCTCTGTCCTCGACTCCAAGCCTGAAAGGTCACAATTGCTCGTGATGGTAACCGTGCAAGCCACCTGGGTCAAGCGAAATGACCATCGATGGACCGGGAACGGAAATCCCTTGTCCGGCATTGGCTGATTTCTATATTAGGACGCCTTCGAGGCACGGCCGCACTGGACCCATCGATCAGAAAAAGGAGCCTATGCATGGTAACAGAACCGAAATCCTTCTCCGACGGCCCGGTCAGAGAGACGCTCGCGGGCTTCAGCCCGGAATCGCTGAGGGACCAGTACCGCGCGGACCTGTTCGACGACTACCTGGCCTTCTGGGACCGGCACGGCATCGACCGCGAGCACGGCGGGTTCATGTGCTCCCTGGACCACGATGGCACCCAGGTGAGCACCGACAAGAACGGGTGGCATCAGGGCCGGGGACTGTGGGCCTACTCCTTCCTCTACAACCACTTCGGAGGAGACCAGTACCTGGAGATCGCTCGAGAGGCCCGCGACTTCATCGTTCGTCACGGGCGCGACGAGGAGGGGAACTGGGCGATCACGCTGGATCGGGAGGGCAACGTCCTGAGGAAGGACGGTGTGGGCTATGCAGCCCTGTTCGTCGCCGAGGGGCTCCAGGAATATGCCGAGGCCACGGGAGACACCGAGTCCTGGGATCTGGCGGTCGACTCCCTCCACCGCGGATGGGAGCGGTTCAGCGATCCCCGGGCGACTCGCTTCGAGGACGCCCCCACATCCTACCCAGGCATCAGAAGCCTGGGCAGTCACATGGTGGCCATTCGGGTACTCACCCAGATGCTGGAGAAGGGGCAGGATCCGAAGCTCGAGAGCTTCGCGGAACAGGTCGTCGATGCCATCGTCAACCGGTTCTGGAACCCGGAATACCGGCTCACCAACGAGTTCCTGACCAACGACTATCAGCGACCCGATGACGACAACGAAGACTACGTGGTCCTGGGCCACGCGATGGAGACCCTGTGGATGGTGCTGGCAGAGGCCGTCCGTCTGAAGGACCGGACGCTACTCGACCTCGTCGGCGAGCGTCTGCAGAGGCACATCGAGGTCGCCTGGGACGACGTTTACGACGGTCTCTTCTGCGGGATCCACGTGAACGGTGAGACGAAGACGCCCAAGTACCTGTGGACGCAGGAAGAGGTCCTGGTCGGGTGTATGATCCTACTGGAGCACACGGATCTCGACTGGCCCGAGTACTGGTTCGGCCGCGTCTACCGCTATGTCCAGGAGAAGTTCCCGCTCAAGCAGTACGGCCATCCGATGTACATCCTCTCCGCAGACCGCAAGGTGACCTTCCAGCCCCGCGTTTCGCGCAAGGGCAACTACCATCGCCCGAGACATTTGATGCTGAACCTGTTGGCTCTCGAGAGGATGATCGCTAGAACATAGACCAGTGACCCGAGGTTCGTGGCTCGGCAGAGCAGGAGTCAGGGGTCAGGATCCAGGATTCAGGATTCAGAAAGGCGTCACCGGTTCCCTGTCTCCTGAATCCTGATTTTAGGCCACGAAACAGCAGGTGCATACAGGCCGAAGGCTGGTTTCCCCTTTTGCCTTCTGCCGTCTGTCTTCTGCCGGCACTTCTTCTGACGTCTATCCTGGAGATTTACCAATGAAAGTACTTATGCGCGAGCAGGATCTCTCC
>JASLMQ010000470.1 GCA_030746455.1 Candidatus Latescibacterota bacterium | reverse complement strand
GGCACGGCCGCATCGCGGTAGCTCGCGTGCCACCGCACGCTGCTGCCTTCGTTCAGGGTGGGTTCTCGGTGCGCCACCCTCTTACAATGCCTATCCTTAGGGGATGCGAGTGCGTCAAGAGCTCTGGGATCTTGGTCGGCGGGCCTACAGCGCAGGAACCGCCGATGGAGGACGGACTTCGTCTTCGCGCGCCTCTGGCTGGGTGGTCTCGGGTTCGTGTTGGCTATGGCACGGGGGCGCGGACGGGTTGGCCACACCAGCGTACACGGACGGCAGCATGCCACATTGTCGGGTCACAGGAGTCGTCTCCTGGGGCTCGAACGGGTGGACGGGGTCCGCTTGCCGCTCGGCCCACCGGTCCTTCACGTTCTCGAGGACGGCCTTCCCCATCCCACTGAAGCGACCACCCTGGAGCCGGAAGACGTGCCGCGTGTGGAGCGTTGCCTCTCCGCCCGCGATACGGTGTTCGGTGCGGAGGAGTCCGGGTTGCTGGATGAGTCGATGGCGCGTGGTAGCGTCGAAGAATCGTCTGAGCCCCGGGGCGACCCTCCCCACGACCTTGTCCGTGAAGCTGAGCTCGCCGGTGTACTTGATGATGTCACGCCGGAGCTGATCCCACTGAGCCTGTTGGTGGGCTGGGTACCCAGGAATCATGGACGGGCTGACCAGACCCAGGACGCACCTCGACAGCTCACCCAGGCGCTCCGCCCGAGCCGCCAGCAACGGATTGGGGTCGTTGCGGAGGTTGATGCAACCGTCCAGCCACACCCGTGCATACCTCAGCGGACTGGGCCCGAGGCGCTCCAAATCCTGCCGATAGAGGTCCTTCTGGATCCTCTCGATATCGGAGGGGTCGGCGAATTTAGGGTGATCGAAGTGCATCGCGAAACCGTCCCAGCGCCGTAGGTCGGGGCTGTCCTTGTACCGCTTTCGATAGCGATCCTCCTTGATGACTTGAGCGTGGAACGGCGTCCCTGGGAACGCGAAGTAGATGAGGCACTGGAACATCGCCGGGAACAGGGCCATGAGCTCATCGAACTCGGCCTTCATGGTTGCTTCGTCCTGGTACGGGAAGCCGATGATCATGGAGCACAGCTGTCCGCAGCCCACGGACTGAAGACCTTTGTACAGGTCCGCGATGGGCATGCCCTTCTGCTTTCCGTACCCGGACTGTTTGCCTTCGAACGCGTTCCAGATGAGATCGAAGCCCATCTCGCCGATCTCTCTGGCGGTGAATTTCGAGAGCCCCCGGAC
>JASLMQ010000469.1 GCA_030746455.1 Candidatus Latescibacterota bacterium | reverse complement strand
CGCCGGGCCGTGGAGGGAGAGAAGGTCCGAGGCTTCTACGAGTACCCGATCAGGACCAAAAACGGGGAAATCCGATTCATCGAGATCAACATGGCGGCCGAGTTCGACAGGGAGAGGCGGATCCAGGGCTTCTCGGGCGTTGCGCGCGACACGACCCAGCGGAAGCTGATGGAGCAGGAGCTCGTCCGCCTGGAGCGACTCCGCGCCCTGGGAGAGATGTCCGCGGGAGTCAGCCACAACCTCAACAACATCCTGACGGGCATCCTGGGGCCGGCCGAATTCCTTCGGGCGAGCACGGACGACCCGAACATCCTGACCCATGTGGGGACCATCCGTTCCTCCGCTGAGCGGGCCGCAACCCTTGTCGGCCGCCTCCACCGGGCGGTGAGACGCGAGGAACAGGGGCGCCCGGCTCCCGTGGAAGTGAACGAGGTGATGGAGGAAGTCGTGGAGGCAACCCGCCCACGCTGGGCCGATGAGGCGCAGGCCCAGGGAATCGCCATCGAGGTCCAGCCCGACCTGGGCGACGTTCCGCAGATTCTGGGGACCCGCACCGGATTGCACGACATCCTGGCAAGTCTGCTTTCGAACTCGGTAGACGCGATGCCGAAGGGGGGCACCATCTCAATAGTGACGCGAGAGACGGGTGACAGCGTTACGGTTACCGTGCGTGACACCGGCGTGGGAATGGATCGTGAAACGCAGAGACGCGTGTTCGAGCCCTTCTTCACAACCAAGGCCGAGGTCGGCACGGGTCTGGGGCTTTCGACCGCGTACAACACCGTGTCTCGCTGGGGAGGGACGATGGAAGTGGAGAGCGCCCCCGGCAAGGGCACGACCTTCACCATTCAGCTCCCCGCGTGGCGGAAGCCGAGGGGGGCTGAGTCGGGCGAGAGTTCCGACGGACCGGCGGAGCGCGGCAGAATCGTGATCGTAGAGGATCAGGAGGTGGTCTGTGAGCTGCTGTCCAGCTTTCTGTCACATGACCACACGGTCGAGACCTTCCTGGATGGGCCGACTGCCCTGTCCCGGTTCGAACCGGGGGCGTATGACATCGCGTTGATCGATCTCGGAATGCCCGGCATGCCGGGCGACCAGGTGGCGCGGGAAATGAAGAAGGCCGACCCCTCGCTGGTCGCCGTGCTGGTGACCGGGTGGGAGATCGAGGAGTCGGACCCCAGATCGTCCCCGTTCGACCTGCGGTTGCAGAAGCCGTTCACCCGGCTGGCCGATCTGGAGGCCGTGGTGGCCCAGGCATTCGAGATTCGTGACAGGCGCAAACGCGGTGACGAGTGAGAAAGGGACGGTGCGGATGACGCGCGGGGAACGACTCAGGAGATGCTACTGCTGTGAGGAAGTGGATCGGCCCGCGGTGTACAGCCGGACCGGATTCCCGTCTGAGGATCCCTCATACGACCGGCTGAAGGCGTACCTGCAGGACCACACCGAGCAAAAGGTGGGGTGGAGCTCCGGCAGGATCGAGTCTACTTATCCGACACGCTCCCAGAGGGAGCCGCACTCGGAGGACTGGGAACGAAGGATCACCGTCCTCGAGACGCCCGCCGGTGAACTGACAAGTTCCCGACTGGTCAGCCTGAAGGGACAGCCAGGCCTGCACGAACGCTACGCCGTGAACAACCGCGAGGAAGCCGAGATCTACCTATCGCTGCCGATTCCGAAGGTGGAAGGCGACGTGTCGGACTTCTTTGAGGCGCGGGAGAAGATCGCGGAGGTCGGCGTTGCCGAGGTGGCGCTGGGCTTCAACTCGGGCGGCTTCGTGGCCGAGCTGTGCGGTTCCGAGAATTTCGCGACGATGTCCATCACAGACCGTGACACCGTCCATGCCCTCTGCGAGCGGCATATGACGATCCTGTCGAACCGCGCGAAGTTCCTGCTTGAGAAGGGCGCGGGGCCCTTCTTCTCCCTGGCCGGGCAGGAGTACATCGTGCCGCCGCTGCACGGCTGGAGCGATTTCTGTGATTTCAACGTGAGATACGACAAGCCGATCATCGATCTGATTCATGAAGCCGGGGGGCGCGTCCACGTCCATTGCCACGGGTCCATCAAGTCGGTGATCCGAGGGTTCGTGGACATGGGCGTGGACGTGCTGCACCCCTTTGAGCCGCCGCCGATGGGAGACATCACGCCGGCCGAGGCGAAGGCGCACGCGCGTGGCAAGCTGTGCCTGGAGGGCAACACCCAGATCAACCGGATGTACGAGGCCATGCCCGAGGAGATCAGCGAGGAAACTGCCGCGCTGATTCGGGATGCCTTCGACGATCAGAGGGGACTGATCGTGTGTCCAACGGCTTCTCCCTACATCCGCGGAGAGGGGGAAAACTGCTTTCCCCAGTACAAGGCGATGATCGATACGGTGCTCGAGTGGTCCGGGTGAGACGACAACGCCGGGGACGCACGGATCACGCCAAGCGGCTGCGAAATGGAACAGCCCTCCGGGAGACATTCCCGAAGGGCTGTTCTGATTCTATGGATGCCTGGAGCGCGGGCGAGCAAACCGCTACCGGCCGTGCTCCTTGATGTAGGCCTCCCGTTCTTCCGGTGTATAGACCCGCAGGTGGTAGGGAGCCCCCGCGAGCTTCTTGAGGGCATCCTTGTTGCCTCCACTCGCGGACTGGATCAGTTTGTGTCGGGCTTCCCGTTCCAGTGCCAGCTGTTCCTTCTGCGTCAGTTTCTTGGGCGTTCCCTGACCTCGTTCAGATTGGGTGCTCTTGGCTGCAGGTGATGTCTTTTTTGGTGGCATTGCCTACTCGCTTAGCGTGAGTGAGATGCCGGCCTTCGCGGCGAGGTTGTTTTCCTCACCCGATGCGAGGCCCCGGTCCATCGTGACCTCGCCGAAGAGGCCCAGAGGGCCGGAGAACTTGATATTCAGCCCG
>JASLMQ010000468.1 GCA_030746455.1 Candidatus Latescibacterota bacterium | reverse complement strand
GGCAATCCCATCGGTGGCGGGCAGGGCTACTCCCGCATCGTCACCCAGTGGGACCACCTCGTCACCACGAAGGAGGAGCTCCTCGCAGCCCTTCAGGGGGCAAGGTCCGGCCAGACGGTCTACGTCGCCGACTCGACACAGATCAACCTCACGGGCCTCCAGCACATCGCCATCCCCGCCGGGGTCACCCTCGCCAGCGGCCGCGGCAACGGGGGCTCCGAAGGCGCGCTCCTGTACAGCACGGCCCTCGAGACCATACCGTTGTTCGAAACGGGCGGGCACGGTGTCCGGGTCACCGGCCTCCGCCTTCGCGGCCCCGACCCCGAGCGGCGCACCGAGCAGATGGCCGAGCTCTACGCGGCCGGCCAGTACTACAGCATACCCAACTCCAGGGGCATACAGACCGTACACTCCAACCTCGAAGTGGACAACTGCGAGCTCTGGGCCTGGAGTCACGCCGCGGTTTACCTGATGTCGAACTCCACCGGCCACGTCCACCACAACTACATGCACCACAACCAGCGTTCCGGACTGGGCTACGGGGTGGTGCTCAACGAGTCCGACGGCCTCATCGAGGCCAACCTCTTCGACTGGTGCCGGCACCACATCGCCGGCACGGGACGCCCGAAAACGAGCTATGAAGCGCGCTACAACCTTGTGCTGGAAGACGCCAACAGCCACAGCTTCGACATGCACGGGGGCGCGGACCGTGGAGACGGCACCGACACCGCGGGAACCCGGATCTGGATCCACCACAACACCTTCCGCGCCGTCTCCGTGAAGGCGATCGTGATCCGCGGCCGGCCCCAGGAGATGACCGAGATCCACAACAACTGGTTCCTCCACCCTACGCCCGGGGCGTCAATCCGGCAGACCAACGCCACGGGCAACCTCCGCCACTACAAGAACCAGTACGCCGCCGACCGCAAACGCCTCGACTGATCTCGACCGGGGCGAAGGGAGGCGTGGTCTGCGGTCCGTGGTCCGTGGTCAGGTTTTCACTTGATAGCTTGACTGATAAGCACTATATTATATTGCTGTTACGACCCCTCTATTTCCCCTCCCCTACTCCCGAGATCATGGTACCCGGGAACTGTAGTCCCGTCTGACTTCCGAGATCACGCCGTCGCTCGGCCTCTGGGCGCATGTAAGCGGTCTTGCTCGGATGGCGTTCGGATCAATGACACCCCTGCATCGATTCCTGCTTCTCTCTGCGGGCTCTGCGCCTCCGCGGGAGTCCGCCTTTCCCGGTGGGAATCGCTCAATCCGGATGAAAGGATCCAACGAACGGATATGGCTAGAAAGGCACCCGCACACGGATACGACGAGAGCAAGGTCAAGACCCTGAGCTCACTCGAGCACATCCGCCTCAGGCCAGGTATGTACATCGGTCGCCTGGGAGAGGGGACAGACCCGGATGACGGCATCTACATCATGCTCAAGGAGACCATAGACAACGGGGTCGACGAATACATAATGGGCTACGGCAAGAAGATCGACATCACGGTCGATGATGCCACGGTCGGTGTCCGCGACTACGGCCGCGGTATCCCATTGGGCAAGGTCATCGATTGTGTCTCGGTTATCAACACCGGAGCCAAGTACAACGACGACGTGTTCCAGTTCAGCGTCGGTCTCAACGGCGTGGGATCGAAGGCCGTGAACGCCCTCTCGTCCCATTTCAGGGTCGTGTCCTATCGCAACGGAAAGTACTTCGAGGCGATCTTCGAGAGCGGGAAGCTCAAGAAGAAGAAGGAAGGCAGGAGGTCGGGGGAGCCAGATGGCACCTACGTCGAATTCGTGCCCGATCACGAGATGTTCGAGGACTACGCGTTCGTGCCGGAGTATATCGAGCAGAGGCTGTGGACCTACGCCTGCCTGAACAGCGGCCTCCAGCTCGTCTACAACAAGAAGAAGTACATGGCCCGGAAGGGTCTGCTGGACTTCCTCACCCGCGAGATCGGCGAGACGGCCGTCTACGATCCCGCCCACTACCGCTCTCAGTATCTGGAGTTCTCGTTCACCCACACCACGAGCTACGGGGAAACCTTCTTCTCCTTCGTGAACGGCCAGTACACCAGCGACGGGGGGACCCATCAGAGCGCCTTCCGTGAGGGCATCCTGAAGGGCGTCAACGAGTACTTCAAGAAGAACTACAGCGGCGTGGACGTTCGCGAGGGCATCTCCGGAGCGGTGGCCGTCAAGCTCAAGGAACCGGTGTTCGAATCTCAGACCAAGAACAAGCTGGGGAACACCGACGTCAGAGGCTGGATCGTCTCCGAGGTCCGCAGCGGCGTGGTCGACTTCCTCCACAAGAACCCCACCGCTGTCAAACGGCTCGACGAGAAGATCACCCAGAACGAGCGTCTGCGGAAAGAGCTGAACGCCGTCAAGAAAGAGGCCAAGGAAGCCGCGCGGAAGATCGCCATCAAAATCCCGCACTTCAAGGACTGCAAGTACCACCTGGGCCACAAGAAATACGGCGATCAGTCCACCATCTTCATTACTGAGGGTGCCTCGGCCGCGGGTCCCATTGTTTCCGCCCGTGACGTAATGACCCAGGCCATCTTCGGCCTCAAGGGGAAGCCTCAGAACGTCTTCGGCAAGACTAAGGCCGCCATCTACAAGAACGAAGAGCTCTTCAACGTGATGATGGCCCTCGGCATCGAGGATGGCATCGAGAACCTGCGCTTCAACCGCGTGATCATCGCGACAGATGCGGACCAGGACGGCTATCACATCCGGAACCTGCTCCTCACCTTCTTCCTGAACTACTTCGAGGAGCTCGTCGTCGCGGGCCACGTCTACATCCTCGAGACCCCGCTATTCAGAGTCCGAAACGGCAAGGCCACGCACTACTGCTACAACCAGAAGGAGCGAGACAAGGCCCTGAAGCAAATCACCCATCCGGAGATCACCAGGTTCAAGGGCCTGGGGGAAATCTCCCCCAAGGAGTTCGGCCAGTTCATCGGCAGCGATATGAAGCTCATCAAGGTCTCCCTCAACTCCATTGCCCAGGTCTCGGGTACCCTCCAGTTCTACATGGGCAAGAACACCCCGGAGCGCCGGGACTACATCATAGAAAACCTTGTGTAGGTGTTCGGATCGAACGGTTTCGTGACCCTCCGCTCGGTGTCCTCTCTCCGGCAAGACTTCTGAGCCCTCTCCGGAGCGGTCGGTGGTCCACTGAGCGATCGGACGAGCTGGATCTCGGAAAGAGCTCCCTCTCCATCTGCTTTTCTCTGCGTCTCTGCGCCTCTGCGGGAGCACGCTCTTCGCGACACGCTTGACTCAAGGAAACTCGGGAGATCAATAGAAGATGGCATACGTAGACACCCTCTACGACAAGAACTTCCTCGAGTACGCCTCATACGTCATCAAGGACCGGGCCATACCCCACATCGATGACGGCCTGAAGCCCGTTCAGCGGCGTATCCTCCACGCCCTGCTCGAAATGGATGACGGCAAGTTCCACAAGGTCGCCAACGTGGTCGGCCAGACCATGAAGTTCCACCCCCACGGCGAAATGTCCATCAACGGCGCCCTTGTGACCCTGGCCAATAAAGACCTGTTCATAGAGAAGCAGGGGA
>JASLMQ010000467.1 GCA_030746455.1 Candidatus Latescibacterota bacterium | reverse complement strand
CGGTCACCTCCGCCGCTGTGTCCAGGATCGGGATTCCACGGGGAACCGGATGCATGAAGATCTCGGTCCAGCCCGTGTAGCCGATGCGCTTCAGGGCCGCCAGGATCGAGGAGAAGTCCAGGTCGCCCCGCCCCGGTAGCTGGAGCAGTTCCTGTTCCTTGGGCAGCTTCTCCTGGCATCCCATGCCGTGCTGCCAGGCGTAGAAGAGCGCAAGCCCGTCTCCAAGGTTCCCGATCAAGCTCGAGACCCATGCTGCATCGTCGGGCAGGTGGTATGGGGCGAGTGCGATACCCAGATGCGGTGACCTGGTGAACTCGATCAGCCACTTCATGGATTCGGGGGTTTCGATCAGGGCGTTGCCGTGGTTCTCGATGGCGATGGTGACGCCGTGCGCCTCGGCCGCGGCGATGTGGGGGCGGAGTCCCTCGGCGAACTCCGAGACTGCCGCGCGCAGCTCATCTCCTTCCAAACCCTTCGGACCCTTGCTGCCCGTCACGAGCAGAGACCCGCCTAAGGCGCAGACGAAGGCGATCTCGTCCCGGAGCTCGAATGGTCCCAGGTCGAACCGCGTCGAGATGGCCAGCCGCACACCGTGGGCGTCGAGCAGCTCGCCGAAGGCCTCGTGTCCCATCTCCTCGACCTGTTCCCTCTGGTTCCCGTGAACTCGCGGCCAGATGTCGAGTCCCTCGGCCCCGATCGCCGCCACCTCGGGCAGGATCTCCGACAGAGGCAAGGTGCCGTACAGGCAAGAGGGCAGGATGTAGCGCAGCCTGAATCCTGCGTCCGTCGTCATGCGACCTCCACAGGTTCACCGGTTCGGCCCGATTCGTACGCCGCCAGGACGATGGCGAGGATGTGCCGGGCGTCATCCCCGGACACGGGCACGTCGCCTCCGGTTTGGATCGCGTCCAAGAAGCGCTCCACAACGAGCGGGAAGCCAAGCTCGTCCCGTCCCTCGGGATCCACCGGCGGTTGGGTCCATTCTCCGGTCTCACGGGACCACAAGGACACCGGTGCGTCGGTCCCGCCAAAGCGGATCTGGCCCGCCGTTCCCAGGACCTCGTTGACCGAGATGCCGCCGGCCGGCGCCGACCAGCCCACCTGGAGCGACGTGGTCGCCCCGCCTTCGTGCTCGATCAAAAGGAGGGCGGTATCTTCCACCTCGATGTCCTGAACGTGGCGACCCACCCGGGCGTAGACCCGTTTGGCCCGTGAGCCAGCGTAGTCGACGGCTCGGTAGGCGTGATGGTAGCCCACATCGATGAGAGGTCCGCCACCACCGGCTGCTGCGTGGGTTCTCCAATCCGAATCGACGCCCCGGCCCGATACATGGGAGGGGCTGATCCCCTCTGCGCGCACCAGAAACACCTTGCCGATCGCTCCAGCCTGGATCTGGGCCATCGCCGCGCGGTGTGCCGCGGAGAATCGCTGGTTGTGGCCCACGGTCAGAAGGCGTCCCGCGGCCTCGGCCGCCGCGATCATCCGATCGACCTCGTCCAGCCGGGTGGCCATCGGCTTCTCGAGAAACACGTGGGCGCCGGCCTGCAGGGCCGCAATCGCCTGGGGTTCGTGAAGGTGATGGGGCGTGCAGATGTGCACGAGATCGAGGTCTTCCCTGGCCAGCATCTCGTCGCAGTCGCGATGGAGGTGTTCGCCCCCCACACCGAGCATCTGACCCATCAAGCGGAGGCGCTCTTCTGCCGTATCGGCCAGAGCCACGACCTTCACCTGGCTCGACATCCGTGCCAGGACCGGCCCGTGCCGCCGTTCGGTGATGCCTCCGCAGCCAATGATTCCCGTTCTGAACATGGTGGATTCCCCGACGGCGTGTCCGTTTCCATGCAGTGGGCGAAAGGGGAGGCTGAGACCGGTGCTACGAGCCGTCCATCGCCTCGGATATGCTGTCCGCCATCTCGCGAAGGTCGTCGGGCGTGAACTTCGGTCGGTCCGGGTCGATCCCGATTCTCAGCGGGTCGCCCACGAATCGGGGGAGCAGATGGAAGTGGACGTGGCCGACCTCCTGCCCGGCGCCGCCGCCGTTGGATTGCCAGACGTTGTAGCCTTCGCACCGTAGCCCGCTCTTGGGGAGCGCTGTGGCGACGCGGTAGACCATCCGGAAGGTGTCGGCTGCCTGGTCTTCGGTCAGATCGGAGAGCTCGCGGCCATGGACACGCGGGATTACCAAGACGTGTCCGGCGCTGATCGGTGCGATGTCCATGAAGGCGACGGCGTGCTCACCCTCCCACACCCGTATGCTCTCCGCTGAACCCTCGGCGATCTTGCAGAAGATGCAGTCGTCAGGCATTTCCTTCTCCTAGGCACGGGAAGGCACGGCCGGCGGGCCCCCGCGGGCTTCTTCATCTCGCTGTCGGTTGTAGTCGACCCAGTCGCGGAGCGTCATGATGTCTTCGGTTTCGAGAAACCGCCCGATGGGCATCTCGGGGTCGCTCGAGGTCATCAGGCAGGAGCCCTCGGCGTCGTGCCAGTTCCAGTCAATTGCGTCGCCGTACTTCTTCTGCAGCGCATTGCCGCGCGACCATAGGTAGGTGGAGGGCACCACGCGGTAGTCGAGGTCGACCCGGGC
>JASLMQ010000466.1 GCA_030746455.1 Candidatus Latescibacterota bacterium | reverse complement strand
CATCACCCGCATCCCGCTGATCTGGCGGTGGCCTGGGCACATCCGCTCGGGAGAGCGCCGGCCGGAGATGGTGGAGGGAATCGATTTCTTTCCGACCGTGCTGGATCTTTGCGGGCTCGAGATCCCCGTGGGGGTGCAGGGCATCAGCCACGCTCGGGCCCTGAAGGGAGAAGAGGCCTACCAGGCCCGGGAGGTCTGTTTCTCGGAGTGCGGGGTGGAAGGAAGAGTGCCGACGCTGGAGGACCTGGAGTCGATCGACCTGCCGGAGAGTCCCTACTCCGACTGGGTGCTCGGGGCATCGGGCGGCGAGTTCTACTGGAACGGCCGACTGAAGATGGCGCGTGACGAGCGGTGGAAGCTGGTCTACTACAGCAGAGGGGAGGGAGAGCTCTATGACATGGAGAGCGATCCGTGGGAGCTGGACAACCTCTACCGTTCGGCGGATCACCAGGACATCGTCGCGGAGCTCAAGGAGAGGATCCTTCGCTGGACGATCGACAGCGAGGACGTTCTGCCACCGCTACGCAGAGGCTAGGTGTGGATAGCCGACGAGATCGGGAGATCATCCGCGCGCTGCGGAGACCTACGCGGAGATCGTGTTCACGGACGTGAACACCGTGGAAGGCCGTCCCGATCGGCTTCGGGAATGGGTGCGGATCGTGCGAGAGGCGTCGGAGGCCGTTGCTGCGTGAGAGGAAGAGAACCGTGAATTCGCGGGAGCGGCTGATCACCGCCTTCGAGGGTCGCCTGCCCGATAGGGTACCTGTGACCCCCCGGGTGGATCCCAAGTGGATGGACAACGCGGGCGATGCGTGGGCGGGCCGCATCATCCGCGAGACGGACATCGCTTTGTACCTGGATGTGGTTCCCGACACCGTCCTCTACCTGGGTGAGGCCGCCCGGCGGGCGTTGTCGGTAACCCAGGGGGATGGAATGCGCACCGAGGTGATCCGGACCCCGAACGGCCCGCTGACGCGAACGCTCAGCGTCGAGGCCGAAATGATGGATTGGGCCACGGTCCATTTCTTCGGTTGCGCCGACGACGTCGGGAAGGCCCTCTCTCTGCCGTTGGATCCTCCTGAGGTGGATCTCAGCGAGTATGACGCGTGGGAGCGACGCATCGGCGACGAAGGCATCGTGGGCGTCCACCTGTTCGATCCCCTCTGCTGCCCGGGGCTATGGTTCAGCCCGGAGGAGTATCTGATCCACGCCTGCGTGACGCACACCGAGCTGGTCGAGGAGCTCCTGGTCAGGGTGCTGGAGAATATGGTCAGCTTTGTCCAGATCTGCCTGGATAGGGGAGTCCGGCACTTCTTGATGGCCGGGGCCGAGCTCGCGTGCCAGACCCTGATGGGCCCGAAGTGGTTCTCGCGACTGGTGACGCCCTACGATGCGCCGCTTGTTGACCAGGTGAGGGAAGGTGGGGGTTACGTCTGGTACCATTGCCACGGCAAGATCGCGCACATTCACCGCGAGATGGCAGATCTGGGATTCCACGTGCTCACGCCGTGCGAGAAGCCGCCCCACGGGGACATCGAGCTGGCGGAGCTGAAGGCATCGGTGGGGCACCGGGTCTGCCTCGCCGGGAATCTGGACGACCTGGATCTGCTGTCCAGCGACCGGGTAGACGAGATCGACCGACGGGCCCAAGAGTGCCTGGCGGACGCGATGGACGGAGGACGGTTCATCCTGGCCGGCACCGAGGGATGCGTGTTCTCCCCGCAGAACGCCGAGGGGTATCTGCGGATGTGCCGGGTACGAGATGAGGTGGGATGCTACGTGTAACGGATCCTTAGCGGAGGGAGACCGCCGTTGGACAAGCCGAACATCATCCTGGTGAACTGCGACGATCTGGGCTATGGGGATCTCGGCTGCTATGGCTCGGAAGACCACACGACGCCCGCACTGGACCGCATGGCGGCCGAAGGGATGCGCTTCACCGATTTCTACATGGCGGCTGCGTGCTGCTCCCCTTCGCGCTCGGCCATGATGACGGGATGCTACCCGCAGCGCATCGGCCTGGAATCGGGCTACGACGTTGGTGTGCTCCGGCCCGGCGAGCCGATTGGGCTGAGCCCCGACGAGATCACCGTTGCCGATCTCCTGAAGGGTCAGGGCTACGCGACGAAGATCATCGGCAAGTGGCACTGCGGAGATCAACCGCCGTTCCTGCCCACGAACCACGGGTTCGACAGCTACTACGGCATTCCCTACAGCAACGACATGGGGATCAGTCGGGGATACCCGAGGATGCCGCCCCTCCCGCTGGTGCGTGACCAGGAGGTGATCCAGGCGCAGCCGGACCAGGCCTCGCTCACCGAGCGATACACCGAGGAAGCGGTCCGGTTCATCCGGGAGAACCAGCGGGGACCGTTCTTCCTCTACTTCGCGCACATGTACGTCCACGGCCCGATCTACGCGCCGGATCGATTCCTTCAGCAATCCCGCGACGGCAAGTACGGTGCGGCGGTCGAGCACATCGATTTCGTCGCCCAGGTCCTGTTCCACGAACTGGAGCGGCTTGGGCTCGACGGGGAGACGCTGGTGGTGTTCACGTCCGACAATGGCGCCAACCGGAGGCGGGCTCCCCTGGGCAGTAATCGGCCGCTTCGCGGGTTCAAGGGCTCGTCGTGGGAGGGCGGCTTGCGCGTGCCCTGCATCGCACGCTGGCCGGGGGTGGTTCCCGCCGGCAGCACCTGCGCCGAGCTGGCGTCGGCGATGGACTTCCTGCCCACATTGGCCCGGATTGCCGGTGCAGAGACGCCATCGGATCGCATCATCGACGGGCGGGATGTCTGGTCGTTGATGATCGGGGAGCCGGACGCCCAATCTCGCCACGACGCCTTCTTCTACTACGGCGCGAACACGATGCGCGCGATGCGGATGGGGGACTGGAAGCTGCACATGACCAAGCCGAAGGGCACGGATGAGCCCGGATGGGGTGACGAGGACGTTCGGGCCGGCATGCTGTTCCAGCTTCGCGAGGACGCGGGAGAATCCGTCGACCTGTCGGAAGCACACCCTGAGATCGCGAGCGAGATGCAGGAGCGTGCCGACCTCTGCCGGGAAGACCTGGGAGACCAGGCGAGGGGAGTTGAGGGCAAGAACCGACGCCCCGTGGGATGGGTGGACAACCCCAAGCCGCTGATCAGCCACGATCCA